>DAINND010000028.1:0-15275 GCA_036736065.1 Ilumatobacteraceae bacterium | reverse complement strand
TCTACGAGCTCTATGCCCGGAAGGGGAAGCTGATCAACTTCGAGGGCACGGGCAGCGCCACCGACGACGTGGCCGCCCGGGCCGACGCAGCGCTGATCGCCGAGGAGTACAAGCCCTTCGCCGTCCTCGGCGGCCCAGCGCTCACGAGCGCCTTCGGTGACGAGCTCTCGGCGCGGGGCATCCTGTGCATCGGCTGCACCCCCGGCCAGCCCAACGAGTTCTACGCCGAGCGCGACCCGCTGGTGTGGAGCCTCGGCACCAGCTCGGCCCAGGGCCAGACGCACGTGATCGAGTTCGTCACCAAGCAGCTCGTCGGCCGCAACGCCGAGTACGGCGGCGACGACGTGCGCGACCAGCCACGGACGTTCGGCTACCTCTACCTCGACTCGAGCGGTGCGTCCGCCGACCTCGCCCAGAACTTCATCGATGCGATGGACGAGGCCGGGGCGCCCTTCGCCGAGGTGGTCGTCTACGCCCTCGACCCCGCCACCATCCAGGCGACGGCGTCGCAGGCGATCTCCAAGTTCAAGTCCGCCGGTGTGACGACGATCGTCTTCTCCGGTGATCCCGTGGCGCCGCGTGACTTCACCCGTGAGGCGACCGCCCAGGAGTACTTCCCCGAGTGGGTGGTGGCCGGTTCCGGGCTCGTCGACACCAACGCCTTCTCACGCACCTACGACCAGCAGCAGTGGCAGCACGCGTTCGGCGTCACCTTCGGCGCGGTGCGCACCGACACCAACCTGGTCGGCTCGTACGCGCTCTACAAGTGGTTCAACGGGGCCGAGCCGCCGGCACCGGGGCGGCTGCCCGTGATGGCGCCCAACCCGTCACTGTTCTTCTCGGTGCTGCAGGGGGTGGGCCCGAACCTCACCCACGAGACGTGGCGCAACGCCCTCTTCGCCGGCGAGGGGACCCAGCAGGCGATCAGCCAGCCGTTCCTCAGCTGGGGCGACAAGGGCATCTGGCCCTACCAGGACTACCACGGTGTCGACGACGCGACGGTCTTCTGGTGGGACCCCGAGGCCTCGGGCCCGGACGAGCTGCGCAAGGACGGCCCGGGAATGTGGCAGTACGTCGACGGTGGCGCCCGGTACCTGCCCGGCGAGTGGCCGAGCGAGCCGAAGCTGTTCGACCCGTCGGGGGCGGTCGCGTTCTACACCACGCCTCCGCCCGGCGAGGAGCCGCCGACCTACCCGAGCCCGGCCGGAGGCTGAGCGGGCGACGCGGTTGCTACGGCAGCCGCCAGTCGATCGGATCGAGGCCGTGCTCGGCGAGGGCGGCGTTGATCCGACTGAACGGGCGGCTGCCGAAGAACCCGTTGTGCGCGCTGAGCGGAGAGGGATGGGCCGACTCGATGACCACATGGCGTGCCGTGTCGATGAGGGCGCGCTTCTTGCGGGCCTGGGCGCCCCACAGCACGAACACCACCGGGTGGGGCTTGCCGTCGACGACGCGCAGCACGGCATCGGTGAAGGTCTCCCATCCCTTGCCGTGGTGTGAGCCGGCCTGCCCGGCGCGCACGGTGAGGCAGGTGTTGCGCAGCAGCACTCCTTGGCGGGCCCACGCGGTGAGGTCGCCGTGCGCTGGCCGGGAGATCCCGAGGTCGGCCTCGAGCTCGACGAAGATGTTGACGAGCGACGGCGGCGGTGGTGTCGGTGGTTGCACCGAGAAGCACAGACCCTGGGCCTGCCCGGCTCCGTGGTAGGGGTCCTGGCCGAGGATCACGACCCGCGTCGAGGCGTAGGAGGTGAGGTGGAGCGCAGCGAACTCGAGCGCAGCGGGCGGGTAGACCGGGCCGCGCCGACGTTCCTCCTCGACGAAGCGGCGCAACTCGGCCCAGTAGGGCTGCTCGAGCTCGTGGCGCAGCAGGGGGTTCCAGTCGGTCGTCGCCATCGGCGCCCATTCTGGCCAGTGCTGCACTACCGTGGCGCGCCGTGAGCTCGCCGGACAAGGTCGTCGTCGCGGTCGACATCGGTGGCACCAAGTTGGCCGCCGGGTTGATGACGCTGCGCGGAGAGCTGATCGACCGGGCCCAGGTTGCCGTCGACCACTCCCTCGACGAGCACGGCCTGTTCGACTCGCTCGCCGAGCTCACGTCGTCGATGATCGAGCGGGCGACCGGCCACCACCACCTCGTGCCGGTGGCGATCGGCGTCGGGTCGGCAGGGCCGATCCAGGGCAACGTCGACACGATCTCCCCGCTCAACATCGAGGCGTGGCGTGACTTCCCGTTGCGCTCGCGGCTCGAGGAGCAGTTCGCGCTGCCCGTCCACGGTGACCTCGACGCGAAGTCGTTGGCCCTCGCGGAGGGCTGGCTGGGCGCGGCGCAGGGCTCGTCGAACTTCCTGGCGATGGTGGTGTCGACCGGTGTCGGCGGTGGGCTGGTGCTCAACGGGCAGCTCCTCGACGGCGCCACCGGCAATGCCGGCCACATCGGCCACGTCGTGGTCGAGCCGAACGGTCGGCGCTGCTCGTGCGGGTCGCGCGGGTGCCTCGAGGCCGAGGCCTCCGGCCGGGCGATCGAGGCGATCACCGGCCGCTCGCCGAGCGAGCCGACCTACGAGATCATGCAGCGCACCGGCGATCTCGTCGGTCGTGCCGTCGCCTCGGCCTGCAACCTGCTCGACCTCGACCTGGTGGTGGTGGGCGGCTCGGTCGCCCTCGGGTTCGGGGCGACGTTCTTCAACTCCGCCCAGGCGGCGCTCGACCGCCACGCCCGGCTCGACTTCAGCAGAGGCGCCCGGGTGCCCCGGCCCCGCCTCGTTTACATGGGCCCGCTTTCCGCCCCCGTCCCCGCCGGCCTGCGGGGGCTGCGCCCTACGCCCCGGCCCTCCGATCGGTAACATCGGGGCGGCCGCCCAGCTGCATCAGCTGGGCGCAAGGGGGGAACGATGGCGACGTTGCTGAAGGCTCTCATCGACGCGAATCCGGCGAAGGCCCACGAACCGGCCCTCACCGATGACGCGGGTGTGACCTCGTGGGGTGAGCTCGACGGGCGGGTGAACCGCCTCATCAACCATCTGCGCTCGCTGCCCGAGGTGCAGCCCGGCGAACGGATCGCCCTGCTGTCGGGCAACCGGCGCGAGGTCTACGAGGTGATCCTCGCAGCGGCGCACATGGGCCTGATGGTCGTGCCGATCAACTGGCACTTCGCGCCCGACGAGGTCGAGTACGTGGTGTCCAACTCCGGGTCGGTGCTGGTGATCGTCGAGCCCGAGCTCGCTGCCAACGCCGCAGGTGTGCAGGTGCCGACCCTCGCCTTCGGCGACGACTACGAGGCGGTCCTCGCCGAGTCGAGCAGCGACGAGCCCGGTGAGCAGACCATGGGTGGCGTGATGTTCTACACGTCGGGCACCACCGGTCGACCGAAGGGTGTGCGCAACACGGCCTTCGCCGGGGGCGTGCCGCCGGAGGTCTACCAACTGATGGCCGCCGGCATGGTCAACATCGGCTTCCCGCCGCACGGTCGGACCCTGCTGTGCGGGCCGCACTACCACTCGGCGCAGTGGGCCTTCACCTTCTTCCCGATGATCGGCGGCTCGAGCATCGTCATCCAGCGGCGGTTCGTGCCCGAGGAGACCCTCGAGCTCATCGACCAGCACGCGATCACGAACGTGCACCTCGTCCCGACCCAGTTCGTGCGATTGCTGCGCGTCGAGCCCGAGCGCAAGGCGGCATTCCGGGGCGACTCGCTGGCCCTGGTCCTCCACGGCGCGGCGCCATGCTCGCCGTCGGTCAAGCGCGAGATGATCGAGTGGTGGGGCCCGAGGGTGACCGAGTACTACGGCGCCACCGAAGGCGGTGTGGTCTCGATCATCAGCGCCGAGGAGTGGTTGGCCAAGCCCGGCTCGGTGGGCAAGCCGATGGCCAACTACATCGTCAAGATCGTGCCCGAGGACGACGTGCCCGAGCAGACCGAGGACGGCCACGCCCAGGGTGTGATCCACGTCCGCAACGCCATGGGCACCGACTTCGAGTACCTCGGTGATCCTGCCAAGACGGCCGAGGCCCACCGCGAACCGGGCATGTTCACCCTGGGCGACGTGGGCTACCTCGACGCCGACGGCTACCTCTACCTGTCCGACCGCAAGATCGACATGATCATCTCCGGTGGGGTCAACATCTATCCGGCCGAGATCGAAGGCGTGCTGGGCGCGCACCCGTCAGTGGTCGACGTCGCCGTGTTCGGAGTGCCCGACGAGGAGTCCGGCGAGGCGGTCAAGGCGACCGTCCAGCTCGCCGACGACGGCGTCTGGGGCCCCGAGGTCGAGGCGTCACTCGTCGCGCTGGCCCGCGAGAAGCTGGCTGGTTACAAGGTGCCGCGCAGCTTCGACGTCATCGACACCATGCCTCGCAACGCGGCCGGCAAGCTCGTGAAGCGGCAGCTGCGCGCGCCCTACTGGGAAGGTCGCGGCCGGGCGATCTGATCTGCTCAGTCGCCGAAGCGACGGTAGACCCACTCGGCTGGCCCGATCCCGAAGCGCCGCTGCCACAGGTTGGCGGCGACGAGGGCGACGACCCAGTAGCCGAGGGCCATCACCAGCGCCGTGTCGAGGCCGGTCGGCCGGATCCACTCCAGTCGGTTCACGAGCAGGTTGAACACCAGCACGTGCCCGAGATAGAGGGTGAGCGAGGTCTGTCCGGCGAGCTGGAGCACGCGCACTGCACGCGACGCGGGGAACCGTCCGGCGACGTACGACACGAGGCAGAACGCGGCGATGGAGGTGCCGAGGGTGCACTACGTGTAGAGCAGTGCCCGGGCGAACGGACGAGTCGACAGCACGGCGCGATCGGTGCGCCCGAACGGGTCGTCGGTGGTGACCCAGTGGTTGATCGCATAGGTGATGGCCGTGAGGGCGACGCCACCGGCGGCGACCCACAGGTAGCGCACACGGGGCAGGAACCGGCCGATCACGATGCCGGCGCAGAAGAACGTGAGCCATGGCAGCAGCGGGTGGGTGCCGTTCACGAACAGGTCGAGGACCAGGCCGCGGGGCGACCTGTTGACGAGCGTGTCGGGGTAGAACAGCCAGGACGGGTAGCCGCCCTGCGCTTCGCGACCGATGCCCCACCACTGGATCGCGGCGGCGGCGAGCAGGGTGCTGGCCCCGACGGCGACGATCCAGCGCGTGCGAAGGGTGAACAGCACGGCGGCCAGCACGAACATCGCGCCGTAGAACGGGATGATCGTCCCGCTCCAGATCCAGTCGAGCACCATCCCGGCGCAGTAGAGCAGCGTGCCCCGACGGAACAGCCGCCAACGGTCGGCGCTGATCGCAGCGCGGTCACCGCTCAGCCTGCTGCGGTTGGTCAGCAGGGTGACGCCCACCCCGGCGACGAGGGTGAACGTTGCTGCGAAGCGCGTGGCCAGCACCCCGGTCCAGGGGTTGAACAGGCGCTGGGCGAAGGTCGGGTCCTCGATGAACGCCGCGGCCGCCTGGTTGAGGTAGCCGTGGTAGTTCATCGCGATCACACCGAGCAACGCGAGGGCCCTGGTCACGTCGGGCCCGACGAGGCGCACGCGGGCCGTGCGCGGATGGAACGTCGCCCCGGGAGGTGGCGCGGCGATGCCGGTCACGGCCTCGCCGGGCTCGACGACGCGGTCGCTCACGACCACTCCAGCTCATCGACGAAGGTGCTGATGAGCGGGCGCTGCACGTCGACCCGGTCGCCCATCCGTGGGCACGGATCACCGTCGGGGACGAGGAGCATCGAGGTGTGCATGTGCGGCGCCTCCACGAGCTCGAGCCGGGTGCGGGCGAAGTGGAACGGGCTGCGTCCGTCGACGAGCGGGGAGACACCGTGCGCCGAGCCCGCCCCGACCATCACGAGGTGCCCGTCGACACCGATGCGCACCCCGCGGTAGCCGACCGTTGTGCCGGCGCGCACCGGGGCGACCTCGAGCACGTCGGCGTTGAGGTGCAGCATCGACTTGTCGCCGTGCCACAGCGCCGTGCCGAGGCGCAGCTCGAAGCGCCGGTCCGGGTGCCAGCGGGTGAGCGCCGTGAACGCCGCAGGGCCGAGGTGGCTCACGGACAGCGGCATGGCCGGGTCGAGGTGGCCGAGCCAGGCGCTGACGGCGGCCATCACCTCGGTCTCACCGTGCTGCGCGCTCACGAGTGGCGGGTGGAACAGGTAGCGGACGGGCTGCAGGCCCGCCGCGACGGCTGCGCCGGCCAGCGCCGGCAACTGCTCGGGCTCCACCCCGTAGCGGTGCATGGCGGAGGCCAGCTTGAGTGACACCGGTCCACGCCATCCTGCTGCGGCGAGTGCAGCGACGTGGACGTCGTTGCCGACCGTCGGGACGGCGCCTGCCGGCAGGGCGGCGGGCGGGGTCACCGCCGGGGTGAGCACCAGCACCTCGTCGAACCTGGTGACGGCCACGTCGTGCAACTCGTGCACGGTGCCCACGGCGATCCGCCGGGCGAGCCCGGCAGCGACATCGGCCAGGCGCGCCCGGCCGAAGCCATAGCCGTTGCCCTTCACGACCGGGACGAGGCCGTCGACGGAGGTGGAGACGGTGTCCAGGTGGGCCCGCCAGTGAGCTTCGTCGACGGTGAGCCGCAGCGTCATCGGCCGCCACGGTATACGCGGTCGACGACTGCGTCGGGGACGCGCCGGGATGCATAAATCCGACTTGTCTGATCGGGATTATCGCCGTAGCCTGAGGACCATGTCCGATCGACGCCTGTTCAGCTTCCCCAACCCGGTGAACGAGACCTCCGCCCGCCTGGTCGCCGCCGGCGTGGTGCTGATGGCCGTCGCCTTCCTGCTGCTGCGCCAGTGGTGGATCCTGGCCGTCCTCGCCTACGGCTTCGCCGCTCGTGTGCTGGCCGGACCGCGGTTCAGCCCGCTCGGTCGGCTCGTCACCGAGGTGATCACGCCGCGCCTCGGCGTCGAGCACCGCTTCGTGCCCGGGCCGCCCAAGCGCTTCGCCCAGGGTGTGGGCCTGGCCTTCAGCGGCGGCGCGCTGGTGGCCTGGTCGCTGGGCGCCGAGACCGTGGCGACCGTGCTGATCATCGGCCTCGCCGCGGCAGCGACGCTCGAGGCGGTCTTCGCGGTGTGCCTCGGGTGCATCGTGTTCAATCGCTTGATGCGATGGGGCATCATCCCCGCCGACGTGTGCGAGGCCTGCACCGACATCGGCGCCCGCCGGCGCTACCTGGCCGCGGCGCAGGCGGCCTCGGCGACGCGCTGATCCGTCCCGGACGCGGCGCTCAGCGCGGCGTGGGAGTGTCGCGCGGCGGCCACCGCTCGAACGACGGGGCGATCGCGTCGAAGCGCCGTTGGCGTGCCGAGCCGACCCACACCCCTGCGCCGTAGGCGAGGTCGTCGGCCACGCGCAGCGCGGCGTAGCGGACCGGGTCGAGTGCGGGGCGCTCGGCCGACCACGAGGTGGCGACGTTGACGGCTGCGGCGAGCATCAGCAGTCGCCGCGCACGGCGTGAGCACAGTGCAACCAGCACGGCGACCGGCCACCACGCCCGGGTGAGTGTGGCGGCGAGCAGGCGACCGGCGTGCAGGTGGCCGAGCCCGACCAGGCGCAGCGACTCCGCGGCCGGCACCGCACGGAGCCGGCGGACCAGCGCAGCTGCCGTGCCCGCGGCGACGAGACCGCCCACGAGCGGAAACCCGGCGACCACCGGCACCCAGACCGCAGCGCTCCACCCGCTCATCCGCACCGGGGCGAGGGCCCCTCGATGGCGGGCGGCGAGTGGCGCCGCGGACGTGCCGTAGCGATAGCGCTGGAGCAGCCAGCTGCGCAGGTCGGGCCGGGTGTCGTGGCCGGCCTCGATCGACGGCTCGTAGCGGCAGCGACCCCCCGACGCGGCGAGCCGCCACACGAGGTCGACGTCCTCGCCGTAGCGCAGCGTGGCATCGAACCCGCCCGCAGCGCGCACCGCATCGGTGCGGCACACGAGCACGGCCGCCGGCACGTACGAGACGCGGGTGGTGGGTGCGACGCGTGCCGGGTCGCCGCCGAGATCGAGCGGGGAGCGGGAACGTTCGAACCGGGCCGGTGCGTCGGTGCGTCCGACGTCGCGGGAGCGCACACGCGGCGCGACCAGCACGGTGCGCGCATCGCGCAGGTGGGACGCGAGGGCGAGCAGGTCGTCCTCGGCGATGTCGACATCGGCGTCGACGAAGGCGACATAGGGCGTGGTCACGCGTTCGAGGCCGGCGTTGCGCGCGCCGCCGGGGCCCCGGTTGTCGTCCAGCCGCACGAGCTCGGCCGGCAGGTCGGCCGGCAGTTCGAGCGGCTGTGGGGAGGCGTCGTCGACCACGATGGTCCGGCACCGCCGCGGGCGCACGTGCGGTGTGGCTGACCAGGTGGGCACGATGATCGTGAGCTCGTCGGCCGGCACCGGCGTCGGGTCGAGCGCCGGGTGCAGGGCGCCGGCATCGACGAGCCGGTCGGTGAGCGGCTCGTGCCCCGGCGGGGGCTCGGCCCCGGCCTCGAGCGCCTCGACCACCCGCCTGCCGGCGGCGCCCACGGTGAAGACGCGCAGCGGTGAGCCGGCGATCAGCGTGGAGCCACGTCCGGGGCGTCGCCAGGTGCCGTCGAGGGTGAAGCGGCTCACGGCGCCGGCTCGGTCAGCCCCACCACTCGTCGACGGCGGCGACGAGGTCGATGGTCAGTCGGGTCAGCAGCGTGCGCCCGTGCGCGGCATCGGCACCGTCGGGGTCGCCGAGCACGCCGTTCGGGCTGACGGCACGGACACCCTCGGCGCGCAGGCGAGCGGCCAGTGCCGACAGCGGTGCGGCCGGGCCGGCCTCGGCGCGGTCGACCCGCACGGAGCCCGGCGCGATGGCCAGCAGCAGCGATGTCTCGGTGTGGCCGGCGTGGGCGTCGCCGTCGGGCACACGCGGCCACCAGGCGAGCACGCGCCGTCCCTCGTGGTGCAAGGTCGCGACGGCTCGGGTCACGGCGGAGGCGTTGCCGCCATGACCGTTGACGAGCACCACGCCACCGCTCCAGTCGGCCGAGCGCACGAGCTCGACGAGCACCTGCTCCATCACCTCGGTGCCGATCGACAGGGTGCCGGCGAACCCGGCGTGCTCACCGCTGGCCGAGATGGTGATGGGTGGGGCCACCACGACATCGCCGTCGTCGAACGAGCCGACGAGGCCCTCGGCGAGGGCCATGGCGATGCGCGTGTCGGTGTCGAGCGGAAGGTGCGGGCCGTGCTGCTCGCACGAGCCCACCGGCACGGCGAGCAGCGGACGGCGGCGACGGTGGTGGAGCTCCGGCCAGGTGTGGTCGCCGAGGTGGGTGGCCATCGATCGTCAGCCCAGGTAGCCCCAGGTGCGCAGCGCGGCGACGATGCGGGCGGCCGCCTCGGCCGGCGTGGCGTCGATCGTCTCGCCGCGGTGGGTGCCGCCGCCGGCATCGGTGAGGGCGCGCAGGCGGTCGAGCGCAGCATCGCCCGTGGGTGGCGCGAGCACGCGTGCCCGCGGGCGGTACGCCGCGGTAGAGCCGACATGGGGGTGGTGGTCCGCCGGGGCGGTGCGCACCTCGAGCGGCGCCTGTCGGCTGGCGAGCGCGGCCTTCAGCCCGGCACGCCGCAACGTGGCGACGGAGCCCTCCACGGAGAGCACGCACGGAGCGGCCACGTCGAGCACCTCGCGCCTGCCGCCGTCGAGGCGACGGACGACGCGGAGCCCGTCGGCGCCGCTCGACTCGATGGCGACGAGGCCGAGCGCCTGGGCGGCGCCCAGGCGGTGGGCGACGAACGCGGGCACCGAGCCGCTGCCACGATCGAGCGAGTAGTCGCCGCAGAGCACCACCGATGCCCCTGCCGCCACACGGGCGATCGCCGCGGCGACGTCACGCGAATCGGCCAGCTCGGGCTCGGCCAGGCCGCCGAGCTCGATGCGCACGGCCCGTGCTGCGCCGCAGGCGATCGCGTTGCGCAGGGCGGCCTCGGCGCCGACCGGCCCGACGGAGACGGCCACGACCTCCTCGTCGCGCTCCGCGCCGAGCGCCAGGGCAGTCTCGAGGGCCGCCTGGTCCGCCGGCGACACCCCTGCGAAGCGGTCGTCGTCGGGGGCGTCCGGGCGTGCGCTCCACTTCAGGCAGGCGACGATCACGGGTGCACTCGACCTCTCACGTCCGTCGGAACACGACGCCGTGCCCGCCATCGGGGTAGGTCCAGCTGATCGCGCCCTCGCGGTTGCACACGAGGTAGCAGGTGCCGCACTCGAAGCACTGCTCGTAGTTGAACACGATGCCGCCGTCGCTCGTGGGGACGAACAGGTTGGCGGGGCAGGCCACGACGCACTCGCGGGTGCTGCAATCGCGGCACACCGCACCGTCGACCACGATGTGGGCCCGCTCACCCACGTCGAACCGTGCCGTGGACATCCGCTCCTGGAAGGAGATCTCCGGCCAGGTCGGGTCGCGCTCGATGGTCATCCGAAGCTCCTCATCCCGGTCCAGGCGTCGCGGGCCAGGTCGCGGCGGCGCACACCCACCCGCTTGCGCTCACTCGCCACGATCCGTCGCACCCCGAGCGAGGGCAGACGGGTGTCGAAGTGGAACACACGGTCGACGACGCCGGTGATCAACTCGGGGTAGAGGTGCTGCACCCGGTCGCTCAGCACGAGCTCCGGTGCTCGGCGCAGCTTGCGGTGGTCGCGGAGCACGAAGGTGTCGCGCAGGCGACGCTCGTAGCCAGCCAGGCCGCGACGGCTGGTGTCGTTCGCGCGGACGGCATCGACGGCTGCTTCGCCTGCGTACATGCCGCTCGCCATCGCGAAGTTGACGCCCTCCAGCCAGATGCCGGCGGCGAGGCACATGGCCGCAGCGTCACCGGCGACGAGCAGGCCGTCACCGGTGAGCTCGGGCATCATCTGCAGGCCCGCTTCGGGGATGACGTGGGCGGAGTACTCCTTCAGCTCGGCGCCCTCGACGAGCGGGGCGATCGCCGCCGTGGCCTTGAGCCGGGCGATGATCTCCTCGGGTCGGGTCTGCTGCGCGGCGAGCTTGGGCAGCTTGAGCACGACGCCGACGGCGAGGGTGTCGAGGTTGGTGTAGACGAAGCCGCCACCGTTGACGCCGCTCGTTCCGCCGAGGATCTCGATGTCGACGCCGTCGCGGCCGCGCACCCCGAAGCGCTCGTCGATGGTGTCCTTCGGCAGGGCGAGTGTCTCCTTGACACCGAGCGTGAAGTTGGCGGCATCGGTGTGCCGGTACATCCCGGCTTCCTTGGCGAGGAAGCTGTTCACACCGTCACAGGCCACGACCACGTGGGCCGTCAGGTCGCCGTCGGGGCGGTCGGTGCGCACACCCGTCACTCGGCCCGCCGCGTCGCGCAGCAGCCCCGTGACGGTGGTGCTGCAGACCACCTCGGCCCCGGCGGCCTCGGCGTGGCCGGCCAGCCAGTGGTCGAAGTCGGGCCGGTAGGCGGTGGCGCCGTTGTGCGGGGGCGCCCCCCAGGCGTCGTTGCGGAAGTCGACCGTCAGCGCCTTGCCCTCGGCGAGCACCATCGTCGAGCGTCGGGTGACCCACCGTTGGACGGGCATGGTGACCCACCACTCGGGGATGAGCGAGTCGAGGATGCGCGGGTAGACGACCCCGCCGTACATGTTCTTGCTGCCGGGGAACGGGCCGCGCTCGAGCAGCACCGTGCGCAACCCGGCGCGGGCGAGCACGATCGCTGCGCACGAGCCGGCGGGCCCTGCGCCCACCACGATGGCGTCGACGTCGCGGGTGTCAGCCATCGAGCAACTCCAGCAGGTGGGTGAGGACCTCGTTCGCGTCGGCGACGACGGCCAGGTCGGCGAGCTGCATCATCGGGCAGCTGGCGTCGGTGTTGACGCTGACGATGTGGTCGGGATGGCCGAGCCCGCTGGTGTGCTGGACCGCGCCACTCACCCCGAACGCGAGGTAGAGGCTGGGTGCCACCACCACGCCGGTGGTGCCGATCTGGCGCTCGTGGGGCAGCCACCCGCGGTCGGTGATGACCCGGGTGGCGCCGCCACTCGCGCCGATGGCGCTGCCCAGTGCAGCGAGTTGGGCGAACTGCTCGGGCCCGGTGAGGCCAGCACCTCCACCGAGGATGCGACCCGCCTCGGCGAGGGCGATGGTGGCCGGATCGGGCCCGACGAGCTCGACCGAGGTGGCGTCGAGCGGCTGAACGGCCGGGGAGCCCTCGGCGAGAACCAGCTCGGTCGGTGCCGTCCCTTCCGGCCCGAGCCGCTCGACCCCGCGGACGCCCACCTGGAGCGTGGCCACGAAGGCGGGCGGCGCCGACAGGGTGTGCATGGTGAGCCCGCCGCCACGGGCGCACACGATCTGCGCCGATCCGATGCGCACCGCACCGGCGAACAGCGGTCGGTCGAGCGCAGCGGCCAGGCGCGGGGCCAGGTCCCGCCCGTCGGGCGAGCCGGGTAGCACCACGACCGACTCGTCGGCGAGCGCCGTAGCGAGCGCCGCCGCCCATGCCGCGGGCCGAAAGGCGCCGAGCTCGCTCCAGCGGACTGCGCCCGCGCCGGTGAGCTCGACGAGCTCCCGGGCCGCGGCCTCCGCGCCCGAGCCGACGACCACGGCGGAGCCGCCGCACTCGGCGACGGCCTCGGCGGCACCTGCGGGAAGGGCACCATCGCGGACGGGGATCACGGCCAACACGCCGGTCAGGTTAGAGCCGACCGGGCGCTGGCTGCTCGTCCCAGCCGTCGGTCACTTCCAGCTCGCGCACCTTGCGGCGCATGCGCAGGTGGCGGATCACCTCGATCGCGAGGGTCACCGAGATCGCCGTGCCGAACGCTGCCCAGAACGCAGCAGTGTGGTTGTCGCGGAACGGGGCGCCGACGATGCGCGCCAGGCCGGCCGCGTAGGTGGCCCACACGACCGCAGCGAGGAGCGCCCAGCGGGCGAACCAGAGCCACCGCTGCCGGGTGACGCCGCTCGCCGTGGTGATGATCGTGCGCCCCCCGGGGATGAACCGCGCCGTGATGAGCAGTGGGCCGCCGCGTGCGGCGATCTGCTGCTCGGCCCAGCGCAATCGGCGCCCGAAGGCCTCCTTGCGGGCTGCGCGGCGTTCGAACAACCCGGCGAAGCGCCGCCCGATGAGGTAGGCGAGGTTGTCGCCGAGGAACGCTCCGAGCGCACCGGCGGCGATGACCCAGCCGAGGCCGTAGGGTGCCTCGCCCGTGGCCACGGCGACGCCGCCGATGATGACGCTCGTCTCGCCCGGCACGACCGGAACGACCGAGTCGAGCAGTGCGATCGTGAAGATGACGAGGAGGAACCAGCGGTTGGCCGCCCAGTCTCCGAGCAGTTCGGTGAGGTCAGTGACCCAGCTGAAGACTCCTGCCACCATGCGCCCGGCACGCTACCGCGGCCGCTACTGCGGCGCCCGTCGTGGCAGCGGTGACCGTGAGATGGCCCATCTTCCGGCCGGGCCGGGCTTGGTGCTTGCCGTAGAGATGGAGGTGGGCCTGCGCGGCGGCGAGCATCGCCGACCAGTCGGGGGTTCCTGCGGCCCACAGGTCACCGAGCAGGTTGACCATCGCCACGGCGGGCACCGTCATCGTCGGGTCGCCGAGGGGAAGGCCGCACACGGCGCGGACCTGCTGCTCGAACTGGCTGGTGCGCGCCGCGTCGAGTGTCCAGTGCCCGCTGTTGTGCGGACGGGGGGCGAGCTCGTTGACGAGCAGCCGTCCGTCGACCACGAACAGCTCGACACCGAGCACCCCGACATAGTCGAGGGCCTCGGCCACGGCGACGGCGAGCTGTGTCGCTGCGTCGGCGAGGTCGCCGCCGGCGGGTGCGGTGCTGATGTCGAGGATCCCACCGACGTGGACGTTCTCGGTCACCGCGAACGCCGCGGTCTCGGCATGCGTGCTGCGCGCGAGCACCACCGAGAGCTCCCGTTCGAGCGCCAGACGCTGTTCGACCACGCAGGGCACCTCACCCAGCAGCCGCCAGGCGGCGGCCAGGTCGTCGAGGTCGGCGACGCGCAGCTGGCCCTTGCCGTCGTAGCCGAGGCGGGCCGTCTTGACGATGGCGGGCATCTCGATCGCCACCGTGGCGAGGTCGGCAGCCGACTCGATCACGGCGAACGGCGCCGTGGGGAAGCCGTGCTCGGCGAGGAAGCGCTTCTCGGCCCGGCGGTCCTGGGCGATGGCGATGGTCTGCGCACCGGGCCGCACCAGCGCCTGCCGGCCGAGCAGCTCGAGCGCCGCAGCCGGCGGGTTCTCGAACTCGGTGGTGACCACGTCGCACTCGGCGGCGAGGCGGGCGAGTGCGGCGTCGTCGTCGTAGGCAGCGACGAGGTGGACATCGGCGACGCGCCCGGCAGGGGCGGTCGCGTCGGGCTCGAGCACCATGGTGCGATAGCCCATGGTGCTGGCCGCGATCACGAGGTAGCGGCCGAGCTGACCGCCACCGAGCACGCCGAGCGTGGCGGGCGGCACCACGGGGCGCATGCTCATGGCCGCAGGCCTGCCCGGCTCACGGGGGTGGCAGCCGGCTGGCGGCCGCCTCGTCGTGGCGAGTCCGGCGGTAGGCGTGGAGCCGGACGCGCAGGTCGGGGGCGTCGGCGGCGAGCAGCGCCACGGCGAACAGTGCGGCGTTGGCGGCGCCGGCCTCGCCGATCGCGAATGTGGCGACCGGGATGCCTGCCGGCATCTGGACGATCGAGTGCAGCGAGTCCTGCCCGCCGAGGTGCTTCGACGGCACCGGCACGCCGAGCACCGGCACGGTGGTCTTCGCCGCGAGCATGCCGGGCAGATGGGCGGCGCCGCCCGCACCGGCGATGATCGCCCTGAGGCCGCGCTGCTCGGCCTCGGCGGCGAAGGCGAACATCTCGTCGGGCATGCGGTGGGCGGAGAGCACCTCGGCCGAATGCCCCACACCGAAGTGCTCGAGCACCTCGACCGCGCGCGACATCGTCGACCAGTCGCTGGTCGAGCCCATCACCACGGCGACGACCGGGGCGCTCACGCCACGGCTGCCCCGGCGCGCTCACCCTCCACGACGGCGGCATGGGCCCGGCGCGGGGCCACGCAGGCGCCCACTCGCTCCACGCTCACGCCGGCGGTCTTCAGGTCGTGGTAGAGCCACTCGACGGGGGTGGCCGGCACAGCGAGGACGATCCAGTCGGCGACCCGCGTGTGGTTGGTGCCGGTGGGGTGGTGGAGCAGGGTCAGCTCGTTGCCGGCCACACCCATCGGCACGAGGTCGGTGCTCTGCACGATGCCTTTGGCGTGGGCGCGCATCCACCAGTTCTCCATGTCGAGCGTGATGCCGAGGTCCTGCCCGACCACCA
>DAINND010000027.1:0-15531 GCA_036736065.1 Ilumatobacteraceae bacterium | reverse complement strand
GGACCGGGCTGACGAGCTGGGCCGAGAGCAGCGCTGCCCAATCGGCGCCGCGGTCGTGGGCGAGCGCGTCGACGTTGGAGACGACCGGCACCTCGGTGTCGCGCGGTGAGGCCTCGGCGATCGCCTTGCGCAGCCGGTCGCGAGCCGGGGTCATGTAGGGGGTGTGGAAGGCGCCCGACACCTGCAGCGGCATCACCTTCTTCGCGCCGAGCTCCTTCGCGACTGCGCCGGCGGCGGTGACTCCCTCGGGGGAGCCGGCGATCACCACCTGGCCGGCTGCGTTGAAGTTGGCCACCCAGACATCGCTGTCGGCGCGCCGGCAGGCGACCTCGACCAGATCGTCGTCGAGGCCCAGGACTGCGGCCATCGTGCCGGGACTTGCCTGGCCGGCATCGTGCATCGCGTCGGCGCGCTCGCTCACCAGGCGCACACCGTCGTCGAACCCGAGTGCGCCGGTCGCGGTGAGCGCTGTGTACTCGCCCAGGCTGTGCCCGGCGCAGAAGCTCGGCTCGACACCGAGGCGCTCGACGGCGTCGAGGACGATCAAGCTCGACACGAACGTGGGCAGCTGCGCGTTGCGTGTGTCGCGCAGCTCGTCCGCGCCGGCATCGAGCAACAGTCGAGCGACGTCGCGTCCGGCCACCTGCGAGGCCTCGTCGACGAGCTCCCAGCTCTCGTGATCGGCCCATGGCCGGCCCATGCCCGGCCGCTGCGATCCCTGGCCGGGAAAGGTGAAGGCGAGCATCTGTGGTGCCTGGCTCCTCGATCGGGTACGGAAACGGGAGCACCTTAGACCTTGTTCGATCGGGTGGTTGCTTTACCGGCTGGTAACCCCGTGGGCCCGGTGGAGGTGCGCAGGCGGGCCGCTGTGCCATGAGGTCGGGTGGGGGCCACGTCGGCTCGGGTATCCTCGGGGCGTCACTCGCCCGAGTGGCGGAATGGCAGACGCGACGGACTCAAAATCCGTTGCCCGCAAGGGCGTGTGGGTTCGAGTCCCACCTCGGGCACCCACTCATGTCGGGTCGGCGCGTGCCTGGCGTGCTGTGACCGACGGCGCAGGATCCCCGAATCGTCCTGCGCGCTGGCGCAGCCGTAGCCTCGCCGCTCGTGCCGACGACCCCCACTGCCGCGTTCTCCATCACCCTCGACTGCCGTCTCGACAACGTGCCCGGCACGTTGGGTCGCCTGTGCAGCGCCATCGGCGAGGCAGGCGGCAACATCGGCGCCCTCGATGGCTTCGACGTCCGCGGGCCCGAGCTCCGTCGGTGCCTGGTGGTGCACTGCCGCGACGAGGCCCATCAACAGAGGGTGGTCGAAGCGGTGCGTGCGCTCAGCGGAGTCACCCTGGTCGACTGGTGGGACCGCACCTTCCGGATGCACGAGGCTGGCAAGGTGCACGTGCTGTCGACGGCGCCGGTGAACGACCGTGACGACCTGTCGATGGCGTACACGCCGGGCGTCGCCCGTGTGTGCACGGCGATCGAGCACGACCCTTCGTTGTCGCACCGCTACACGATCCGGAAGAACACGGTGGCGATCGTCAGCAACGGCACGGCGGTGCTGGGCCTCGGCGACATCGGCCCCGAGGCAGCAATGCCCGTGATGGAGGGCAAGGCGCTGTTGTTCAAGGAGTTCGGCGGGGTTGACGGCTTCCCGATCTGTGTGAACGCCCGCACTGCCGACGAGGTCGTCGACCTCGTGCAGCGGATCGCCCCCACCTTCGGCGGCATCAACCTCGAGGACATCAAGGCGCCCGAGTGCTTCGAGATCGAGGAGCGGCTGAAGGCCACCCTCGACATCCCAGTCTTCCACGACGACCAGCACGGCACCGCTGTCGTGACGCTCGCGGCGCTGTGGAACTCGCTGAAGCTGATTGGCAAGCGGATGGAGGATCTGTCTGTGGTGATCGCCGGCATGGGCGCCGCCGGTGTGGCGATCGGCAAGATCCTGATCAACGCAGGGGTCGGCGAGATCGTCGGCTGCGACCGCACCGGTGCTGTGTACTCCGGTCGCGGCGACCTCAACCCCGCCAAGGAGTGGTTCGCCGAGCACACCAACCCTGGCCGCAAGATGGGCACGAGCAACGACGTGCTCCGCGGCGCCGACGTGTTCATCGGTGTCAGTGGCCCCGACCTGATCACCAGCGCCGACGTGCGGAACATGGCGGCCCAGCCGATCGTGTTCGCCATGGCCAACCCGAACCCCGAGATCCGTCCGGAGCAGACCGATGGCCTCGCCGCGGTGATGGCCACGGGACGCAGCGACTACCCCAACCAGATCAACAACGTTCTCGCCTTCCCGGGCATCTTCCGAGGTGCGCTCGACGTGAGCGCGACCGACATCACCGAGAACATGAAGCTCGCCGCCGCCGTGGCGATCGCCGAGTCGGTGTCCGACGACGAGTTGCGGCCCGAGTTCGTGGTGCCGTCGGTGTTCGATCGCAGCGTGGTGTCGAGGGTTGCCCCGGCCGTGGCCGCCGCAGCTGTCGCCGACGGCGTGGTGCGCAGCGTCTGACCGGGTCGTCCGCCGACCGTCACACGGCGGTGTCGAGCTGCTCCCAGCCGCGCAGCAGCTGCGCCGTGATCGCCTCCGGCTCGGCGGTCTCCACTGCGAGGATGGCGACGACGCCGTCGGTCACCCACATCTGGAAGATGACGCCCTGCTCGTCGTGGCTGGCGACCGGAACCCCTTCGATGACGGTGAGGTCCCGAGGGTCGATCCCAGTGCCGGACGCCTCGGCGAACGCCGTCACCGCATCGTCCAGTGACATCTCGACGGTCGGGTCGACGAGGGTGAGCGACCCGACCGAGCCCCCGTCGTCGGCGAGCTTGTGGATCGAGTGGGCGACATCGCCGAACGCCTCGCCGACCGCCCGCTCGAGCGCGTCGAGGTTCGGTGCATTCGCGTAGGTGAACCCGTCGATCGGGACGAGCAGGTCCTCGAGCCCCGGGGTCTCCGCGGGCGATGGTGCGGGTGCTGTCAGGTACAGCTCGAGCCAGCGCTCCATCGAGGTGCCGTCCGCGCCGTCGAAGTGCGCTTCGACGCCATGGCGGATCCATCGATAGACGACGCCGTGGAACGACGCGGCCCAGATCGCCTCGGTGAAGTTCCCGTCAGGTCCATGGAACCGCCCGAGGATCTCGGTGAGCTCGTCGGCAGGCACATCGGCGTACGAGTAGCCGGGGAGCTCGACGAGCTGGGAGGCGAGATCGGCGGATTCGTGCTCGGCGAGAGAGACCCAGTGGTCGGTCGAGGTCCGGGTGCCACCACTTCCGATCCCACTGCATGCGCTGAGCGCCACAGTGATGGCAGCTGCGACGAGTCGTCTGGTCATCGGGCCACTCCAGTCCGTCGGAACGAGGCGCCCACCACTCTCGTGCCGCACCGGTCCGGGCGACACGGTCCTTGGTCCTGATCACGGGCACCGTCCGCCGAGGCGGTCGAGGAAGCGCAGTGCAGCGACGGTGAACTCGTGGCGCCACAGCTGGACCGGATCGGTCGACGCGGCGCCGTCGTCGAATGCGGCGGCGAGCTCGGCGACACGGTCGCGTTGCCGACGGAGCATGTCGTCCACCTCGACACCGATCGCGCTCGCGAGCGCGAGCTTGAGCCGCAGCTCGCTGCGCAGGTCGCGCAGGTGCTCGACCGGTGCGCGCAGCCAGCCCTCGAGCTGCACTCGGCCAGCGGGGGTGATCGCCAGCACGGTCCGGTTGCCGCCGGCGATGCCTGGCTCCTCGCCGATCGGTTCGATGAGCCCACGGCGTTGCAGTTGGTCGAGTGAGCGGTAGGTGAGCGCCCGCGAGAGCGACCAGATCCGCCCGAGGTCCGCCTGCGGCTTCAGCCTCGAAGCCACTGCGAAGCCGTGCGCAGGCCCTTGACCCAGGATGCCGAGGCAGGCCCACTCGCCGAGGAGCAACGCGTCGCCGTCGCCGCGGGTCATGCCGGGCCCACCTCGATGTCGACCGCCTTGACGGTGGCGTGGACCTCGTCGCCCGGGCGGAGCCCGAGTTCGCGGAGCGCCGCCACGGGGATCTCCGCCGTCAGCGGGATCGGGCCGTCGAGGCTCACCCGGGCGCGGTCACCGAGGCGGTCGATGTCGATGATCGTCCCGGCCCAGGTGTTGCGCGCGCTGCTGCCGTCCGGTGGGTCGCGGGTGAGGGTGACGGAGTGCGGTCGGATGACGGCCAACGACGGCCCTGCCTCCGCGTCGGCGACCACCACGCGGGCTCCTGAGTCGGTGGTGAGCACCCCGTCGGCCACGAGCCCGTCCACGAGGTTGACCCCCACCAGGTCGGCCACGTAGCGCGACCTCGGGGGAGCGGTCACCTCCGCCAGCGAGCCGCTCTGGACGATGCACCCCGCCTCGACGATCGCCACACGGTCGGCGAGCGCATAGGCGTCGACCGGGTCGTGTGTGACGAGGACGCGCATCCCCTCGAACGACTCGAGATCGCGCCGCAGGTCGCGTCGCACCGCCGCCCGCGTGCCGACGTCGAGCGCGGCGAGCGGCTCGTCGAGCAGCAGGAGGCGGGGGGTGGTCGCGAGCGCCCTGGCGAGGGCTGCCCGCTGGGCCTGCCCGCCGGACAGCGCGCGCGGGCGCTGCTCCGCGTAGGCGCTGAGGCCGACCCGTTCGAGCCAGGCGCTCGCCGCGTCGCGTGCGTCGCGTCGCGCCGTCCCTCGGGCGCGCAGCCCGTAGGCGACGTTCTCGAGCACGCTCATGTGCTCGAAGAGCAGGTAGTCCTGGAAGACGACGCCCACGGGCCGCCGTTCGGGCGCGATGAAGATGTCCCGCGCCGGGTCGTCGACGACGGTGCCGTCGATGACGACCCGGCCGTCCTCGAGGGGGGTGAGCCCGGCGAGGGTGCGCAGCACGGTGCTCTTGCCAGCGCCGTTCGGGCCGAGCAGGGCGAGCAGCTCACCCGCAGCGACGGTGAGCGCGACGTCGAGCTCCAGCGTCCCCACCTGGACGACGAGGTGCGCGTCGAGCGTCATGCCGCCACCGCCCGAGGCCGCTCCAGCGATCCGAGCCAGCGGTCGCGCAGGCCGACGAGGACGGCGAACGACACGGCGATCAGCACGAGAGCGAGCATCACCGCCTCGTCGGGGTCGGTCTCGAGCGAGAGGTAGACGGCGAGTGGCAGCGTCTGCGTCTCGCCCGGGAAGTTCCCGGCGAAGGTGATCGTCGCCCCGAACTCGCCGAGCGCCCGCGCCCACGACAGCACCGCCCCGGCGATCAGGGCCGGTCGGATCGCCGGCAGGGTGACCCGGCGGAACGTGTACCACCGGGAGGCGCCGAGCGTCCGCGACGCGTCCTCGACGCGGGTGTCGAGCTGGCGCAGCGCCGCTTCGACGGTGATGACGAGGAACGGCATCGCCACGAAGGTCTGCGCAACCACGACACCCGCCGTGGTGAACGGCAGGCGGATGCCGAACCACTCGTCGAGGTACTGGCCCACCAGCCCGCGTCGGCCCAGCGCGAAGAACAGCGCCACACCGCCGACGACCGGCGGGAGCACCATCGACAGCGTGCACAGCGCCCGCACGATGCCTCGGCCCGGCATGGAGGACCGGGCGAGGACCCATGCGAGTGGCACGCCGAACACGATGGACAGCCCTGTCGCCCACAGGGAGCAGACCAGCGACAGGCGCAGCGCCGTGGTGGCGGTCGGGTCGCTGAGATAGGACCAGGCGTTCGCCCACGGTGCCCGCCACAACAGGCCGATCAGGGGCACGGCGAAGAATGCGACTGCGATCGCGGCCAGGGCCACGACCGGCACCGGGATGCCCGCGGTGCCGGCGCGTCGTCGGGCGCTCATGGGACGCCGAAGCCCTGTGACTGGAGCACCTTGCGGCCTGCGGGAGACAGGACGTAGTCGATGAACGCAGTTGCGCCGTCCGGGTTGGGGGCCTGGGCCGTGACGGTGATGGGGAAGCGGGCCGTGACGTTCGCTGTCTCCGGGATCTCCACCCCTGCGGCACTGTCGGCCGCGGCGACCACATCGGTGGCGTAGACGATGCCGGCGTCCGCCTCGCCGAGCACGACCTTCGAGACGACCGCCTTCACGTTCTCCTCGAACGAGCTCGGCGTCACCGTCACGCCGGCGGCGTCGAGGACCTGCTGCGAGTAGCGGCCGCACGGGGCCTGTGGCGCACAGACGACCACCACCAGCTCGGGGTCGGCGAGGTCGTCGAGCCCGTCGATGCCGAGTGGGTTGCCTGCGCCGACGAGCACGGCCATGGAATTGGTCGCGAAGACGACCGGATCCCCGACGCTGCCTCCTGCCTCGACGATGGCGGCCATGTTCGCCTCGTCGGCCGAGGCGAACACGTCGGCGGGTGCGCCCTGGCCGATCTGGGTGACCAGCTCGGACGACGCCGCGAAGCTGAAGACCACGTCCGTTCCCGGGTTTGCTGCCTCGAAGTCCTCGCCGAGCTCGGTGAAGGCGTCGGTCAGCGCCGCTGCGGCGAAGACGGTGATCGTGCGGCGCGAGCCGTCCTCGTTGCTCCCGCACCCGACAGCGGTCGCGGCGAGCGCACCGACGACGAGTGCGAACGTGGCGGGAGTGCGCACTGACCGGCGCAGGATGACGAGCATGCAGGCAGAATAGTCAGCTGTTGACTAGTCAGCTGTTGACTAGTCAGCCAAGAACTATCGGCGGTGTTGCGGAGGGTGGATCGAGCGCTCCCGGTGTCATGTCCGCGCCACCGAGAACGCGAACTGCCGTCCCCAGCCACAGCCGAACGCCAGTTGGATCCAGAGCTGGGCGTGGGCCTCGACCGTGGTGATCTGCTCGCGACCGCCGAGCACGACGGCCTCGAAGCCGATCGCCTCGGCCAGGCGCTGCGCCAGGGCGGCGGCATCGGGGTCACCTGCGATCGGCAGGAAGACCCGCTGCTCGCCGATTCGACCGGAGCGCATGTGCTCGGCACCGATCGTGTTGAACGCCTTGGCGAGGCCGACGTCGGACGGCAGCAGCGAGCCGACGAGCGCACCCATCGTGGGGAAGCCACCAGGCACGGCGACGCGCACGGCGTTGGTGGCGTCGATCACCGTCTGACCGGCGCGCAGCCCGAGCGCTGGCACCACATCGGGCACGGCCATCGCGGGTACGGCGAGCACCACCAGATCGGTGTCCGCGCACGCGGCCGCGAGCGGGAGCGCCCCACCGAGGTCGCGGTGGCGCTCGTCGCTGGTGTCGCGAACGCCGTAACGCACGGTGTGGCCGATCGCGGCGAGCCCGGCGCCGAGCGCGCGCCCCACGCCGCCTGCGCCGATGACGGTGATCGTCTCCATGTCGGACCTCCATTACAGAACAGATGTGTATTGCAAGTGGGACGATAGCGTCGTCGACGTGACGGGCCACGACACACCGGTGGGACGGCCTCGCGACGCGGCGATCGACGCGGCTGTGCTTGCCGCGGCCCGACGGCACCTGTCGGCGGCGGGCTACGACGCCATGTCCGTCGCGGCCGTCGCCGAGGAGGCCGGCACCACGCGGCAGGCGGTCTACCGTCGCTGGCCCACCAAGGCTGATCTCGCCACGGCAGCCATCGCCTCGATGTCGGCGGCGTCCGACCGCCCCGACACCGACGACCCGTTCGCCGACCTCGTCGGCGAGCTGCGTGCCTTCCAGGTCGGGGTGTTGCGCCCCAATGGCGTCTCGATGGTCGGATCGATGCTCCAGGAGGCTGCTGACGACCACCTCGGCGAGCTCTACCGGGCGCGCATCGTGCAACCCCGACGGGCGCGGCTGCGGCACATCCTCCAGCGGGCCGTCGACTCCGGCCGGGCCTGCGCCGACGCCGATCTCGACATCGCCGTCGCTGCGTGCACCGGTGTGCTCTATGCGCTCCGCCTCGCCGGGGAGCCCATCGGTGACGACTGGGCGCAACGCACGGCTCGCACCGTGTGGCGGGCGGTCGGCGGCGACGTGCCCGGGTGAGTGAGAGCGCTGCGCCCTACAGTGGAGGCGTGCCGTCCCGCCTCGACTCCTGGCGCCTGAAGCGTGCGAGTGAGCGGTTGCGGGCGCTGCGCGAGGAGCTGCGCGTCACCGACGCGCAGCTCGCCCCCCTCGTCAGTGACGCCGACGACCTCGAGGCCGATGCTGCCATCGACGAGACCGGTCGCGGCGCGATCGCCTTGCTCAAGGCGCATGAGCACGTCGAAGCCGTCGAGCGCCATCGGCGCCATCTGGTCGAGTCCATCCGGGCGGCGGAAGCCGACGTCGCCCGTCTGCTCGACCGGCGGTCGGCCGGCTAGGCCTGGCACTGGCCCCCGCCTGCCATGGGCGGTGGGGCACCGGCCCGGACCTGCTTGAATGGCAGCGCCCGCTGTCGAAAGGACGAGTCGAGTGACCATTCGCGTGGTGATCGCCGAGGACGAAGCCATCATCCGTCTCGACCTGAAGGAGTCCCTCGAGGAGGAGGGCTACGAGGTCGTGGGCGAGGCAGGGCGCGGCGACCGGGCGATCGAGCTGGTGCGCGAGCTGCGGCCCGATCTGGCGATCCTCGACATCAAGATGCCCGGGGTCGACGGGCGCACCGCCGCCCGGACGATCGCGGCGGAGCGGATCTGCGCCGTGCTGATGCTCACGGCGTTCAGCCAGCGCGACATCATCGAAGAGGCGCGTGACGCCGGCGCGCTCGCCTATCTGGTGAAGCCGTTCCAGAAGAACGACCTCATCCCGGCGATCGAGGTCGCCATCGGCCGCTTCCGCGAGCTGCAGCAGCTCGACAGCGAGGTCGACGCGCTCGGAGAGCAGCTCGAGGCGCGCAAGGTGATCGATCGGGCCAAGGGCGTCCTGATGGACGAGTGCGGGCTGAAGGAGTCCGAGGCGTTCACCTTCATCCAGCGCACGGCGATGAGCGAACGCTGCCGGATGCGCGACGTCGCCGAGCGGATCGTCGCCGGCTCGCTCCGCCCGTGAGGCTCCAGTGAAGCTGCTCCTGCTCGACGGCAACTCGCTCACCTATCGAGCGTTCTTCGCGCTGCCCACCGACATGGCCACCGCCAGCGGTCAGGTCACCAACGCGGTGTTCGGCTTCACCTCGATGCTCATCAACCTCGTGAAGGACCACCGCCCGGACGGGATCCTGGTGGCCTTCGACCGGCCCGAGCCGACGTTCCGTCACGAGCGCAACCCCGAGTACAAGGCCCATCGCGAGGCGTCACCGGACATCCTCCGCCAGCAGGTGGGCCTCGTGCGGCGGGTGTGCGAGGTGCTCCACGTCACGACCGTCGCCCTCGTCGGCTTAGAGGCCGTCGACATCATCGCCACGGTCGCCGAGCGGGCCAAGCACCAGGGCCACGACGTCGTCATCGTCACCGGCGACCGCGACGCGTACCAGCTCGTCGAGGACCCGCATGTGCGGGTCCTCTACAACAAGCGTGGCGTCAGCGAGTACGCCCTCTACGACGAGGCCGGCATCCTCGAGCGCACCGGGGTCTCCCCGGCGCAGTACGTCGACTACGCGGCGATGCGCGGCGATCCGAGCGACAACCTGCCCGGCATCCCCGGAGTGGGGGAGAAGACGGCGGCGAAGCTGATCGCGACCTATGGCGGTCTCGACGGCATCTTCGCCAACGCGGACGCCCAGACGCCCAAGTTGCGCGAATCCCTCGTCGCCAACGAAGCCCGCGCCCGTGAGAACGCCGAGCTGATGGTCCTGCGCCGTGACGTGCCGCTCGATGTCGACCTCGACCAGCTCGGCATCGAGCCCGACGACGCCGAAGTGCGCCGGCTGTTCGACTTCCTCGAGTTCCGCGGCCTCTACGACCGTTTGCGCGACGTGCTCGGCGGTGAGGCCTCGGCGCCGCGCGCGGCCGGCCAGGTCCTGGTCGCCGAGGTGCGCGCACCGGGCTCGGCTCGCGAGGCCGTCGAGCTGCTCGGCTCGCTGGCCGTCGCCGACAGCGCCGCCTCGTGGGAGTCCGAGCCCGGACGTAGCCGTCTGCGGGGGATCGCCGTGGCCGTCGACGCAGCGAGTGCCGACGTCGTCTGGCTCGACGAGCAGATGGCGCGCGACCCTGACGTGCTCGCTGCGCTGGCCGGCCTACACCGTGTGCGCGGCCACCACGTGAAAGCGCTCATGCGCGGCCTGCTGGCGCTCGGCCACGAGCTCTCGGGGCTCGAGCGCGACACGGCGAGCGCGGCCTACCTGATCGATCCCGCCGAGACGCGCTACTCCCTCGACGACCTGCTCGCTCGCTACACCGATGCGCGCATCGGCGCCGTCGACGATGCGGCCCCCCAGGGGCAGCTCGACTTCGGCGAACGCGGCGATGGTCGCGAGCGCGCCGCAGCGGAGGCGCTCGCCGTCGGGCGTCTGGCCGAGGTGCTCGAGCGCAGCCTCGAGCAGCAGGGGATGGCTGAGCTCTACCGCACGATCGAGAACCCGCTGGTGCTGGTGCTCGCCCGCATGGAGCACGTGGGCATCGCCGTCGACGTGGCCGAGCTGCGGCAGCTGAACGAGCGGCTCACGGCAGAGGTCGAGCGGCTCGGGGCCGAGCTGCGTCGCGTGGTGGGCCGACCGTTCAACCTCAACTCTCCGGTGCAACTCCGCGAGATCCTCTACACCGAGCGAGGGCTCACCCCGGGCAAGAAGACCAAGACCGGCTACTCGACCGATGCGGCCACCCTCGAGAAGCTGCGCGACCAGTGGCCCGAGTTCATCGAGCCGCTGCTCGAGTACCGAGAGGTCGAGAAGCTGCGCAGCACCTACGGCACAGGGCTGCTCGCCGAAGTGGCTCCCGACGGGCGCATCCACGCCACGTTCAACCAGACCGTGGCGCGCACGGGCCGCTTGAGCAGCGACCAGCCGAACCTGCACAACATCCCCGTGCGCAGCGACGAGGGCAGGCTGTTCCGCAAGGCGTTCGTGCCCGCGCCCGGCCACCACCTGCTCGTGGCCGACTACAACCAGATCGAGTTGCGCTGCATCGCCCACCTCGCCGGCGACCCGGGGTTGATCGAGGCGTTCACCAGCGGCCGCGACATCCACAACGCGACGGCGGCACGCGTGTTCGGTGTCGCGCCGGGCGAGGTGACGATCGAACAGCGCTCGAAGGCCAAGATGGTGAGCTACGGCCTCGCCTACGGCATGGAGGCCTACGGGCTCGGTCAGCGCCTCGGCATCCCCACCGACGAAGCGGCGATCATCCTCGACGCCTACTTCGTCGCGTTCCCCAGTGTGAAGGCCTACATGGAGCGCACCGTGGACGAGGCCCGTGCCAGGGGCTACACCGAGACCCTGTTCGGTCGTCGTCGCCCGATCCCGGAGCTGTCGAACCCCAACTTCCGGATCCGTCAGGCCGGTGAGCGCCAAGCGATGAACGCCGGCATCCAGGGCCTCGCTGCCGACATCTTCAAAGTCGCCCTGGTGCGCAGCGATGACGCACTGGGTGCGCGAAGGCTCGCGTCGCGGCTGGTGCTGCAGGTCCACGACGAGGTGATCGTGGAGGTCCCGGAGGCCGAACAGGACGAGGTCGGCCCGCTGGTGGTGGGCATCATGCGCGACGCCGCGCACCTCGACGTGCCGCTCGAGGTGAACGTCGCCTGGGGCGACACCTGGGCGGACGCGAAGTCGTGAGCGGGCAAAGCGCAGCGGAGCCCAGTCCCGACCATCGACCGTTCTCGGGAGGGAGCGGGCAAAGCGCAGCGGAGCCCAGTCCCGACCATCGACACTGGTTCGAGCCCGTCGCCGACCATCTGGGCGCGGCCTATCTCCGCTACTCGTTCACCAAGGGCACGGTGCAAGAGGTCGACCACCTCGTCGAGGCGCTCGGCCTCGGGCCGACGTCGAGGGTGCTCGACGTCGGGTGCGGTCCGGGTCGCCACGCACACGAGCTCGCCCGGCGGGGGATCGCCGTCCACGGCGTCGACATCTCCGCCCGGTTCGTCGAGCTGGCCGCTGCCGCAGCGCCGCCCGGTGCCACCTTCGAGCGGCTCGACGCTCGGGCGTTGGTCGACGCCGTGCACCTGCACGGACGGTTCGACGCCACGATCTGCCTCTGCCAGGGAGCGTTCGGCCTCCAGACCGGCGACGGCGAGGACGACCGGGTGATCGCCGGCCTCGCTGCCTGCCTGCGCCCCGGCGGTCGACTGGCGCTGTCGGCGTTCAACGCCTACTTCGCCGTTCGCTACCACCACGAGGCCGACTTCGACGCGGGCTCGGGCATCAGCCACGAGCGCACCGAGGTGCGCGACGAGTCGGGGGCGGTCGCCGAGGTCGACCTCTGGACCGGGTGCGACACCCCGCGGGAGCTGCGTCTGCTGCTGTCGCGCCACGGCATCGGTGTCGAGTCGATCTCGAGCGTCGACCCCGGGTCGTACCGCTGGGAGGCGCCGACGACCGAGAGCACCGAGTTCCTCGTCGTCGGCACTCGCGCCTGACCCACGAACTTCGGCCTGCCCTCGCAGAACGGCGCCGGTGCTGGTACTCTTCACGGGTCCAGCTCCCTGGTCCGTTTCAGCGTGCGCTGCTGCAGACCCATCCCGAAAGCCCAGTTCCTTGTCCGACACCTCCACTACCTCCTCCACCGCCGGCGCCGAGGAGGCTTCCGCTCCGAGTCGTCCCATCACCGAGAACGACGTGTCGTTCGCCGATTGGGTCAACGGCACCATGGTCGACGTCGAAGACGGCCAGCTCGTCAGCGGCGAGGTCGTGAAGATCGATCGCGACGAGGTGCTGCTCGACATCGGGTACAAGAGCGAGGGCGTGATCCTCGCCCGTGAGCTGAGCATCCGCAACGACGTCGACCCGAACGAGGTCGTCAGCCTCGGCGAGCGGATCGAAGCCCTCGTCCTCACCAAGGAGGACAAGGAGGGCCGGCTGCTGCTGTCGAAGAAGCGCGCGCAGTACGAGCGGGCCTGGGGCACGATCGAGAAGATCAAGGAGGCCGACGGCACCGTCGAGGGCCCGGTCATCGAGGTGGTCAAGGGCGGCCTGATCGTCGACATCGGGCTGCGCGGCTTCCTGCCGGCGTCGCTCGTCGAGTTGCGCCGTGTGCGCGACCTCGCCCCGTACGTCGGCAAGACCGTGCAGGCGAAGATCATCGAGCTCGACAAGAACCGCAACAACGTGGTGCTCAGCCGTCGCGCCTTCCTCGAGGAGACGCAGAAGGAGAGCCGCGACAGCTTCCTCACCAACCTCAAGCCCGGCGAGATCCGCCAGGGTGTGGTGTCGAGCGTCGTGTCGTTCGGCGCGTTCGTCGACCTCGGCGGCATGGACGGTCTCATCCACGTCAGCGAGCTGTCGTGGAAGCACGTCGACCACCCGGGTGCCGTCGTCGCCGTCGGCGATCCGGTCACGGTCCAGGTGCTCGACGTCGACTTCGACCGCGAGCGGATCAGCCTGTCGCTGAAGGCGACCCAGCAGGATCCGTGGCAGGAGTTCGCCGGCAGCCACGAGGTCGGCCAGCTGGTGTACGGCCGGGTGACCAAGCTCGTGCAGTTCGGCGCCTTCGTCCAGGTGGGCGACGGCATCGAGGGTCTCGTGCACATCTCGGAGATGAGCGCGCACCACGTCGACTCCCCCGAGCAGGTCGTCACCCCCGGTGAGGAGCTGTGGGTCAAGATCATCGATCTCGACCTCGCCCGCCGCCGCATCAGCCTGTCGATCAAGCAGGCGGCCGAGGGCGGCGAGCTGGCCGAGGAGTACCGCCAGCACTTCGCCGTCGACGAGCAGGGCAACTGGACCGCCGGCGGCGACGACGCCGAGCGCGAGGCCGCATGGGCCGAGTACTACCAGGAGACCGGCGGCGAGCAGCCCCCCGCGGCCTGAGCCGGCCCCAGCCACGGCTCGCCGTGGCTACGACAACGTGACGATGCCGAGGCGCACGGCGGTGAGCACCGCCTGGGTGCGGTCGTGCGCCCCCAGCTTGTCGTAGATCGACGCCAGGTGGTTCTTCACGGTCTTCGGGCTGATGCACATCCGCTCGGCGACGTCCGCGGTCGACAGGCCGTCAGCCAGGTACTGGATCAGCTCTTCCTCGCGAGGTGACAGGAGCGAATCGGTGCGCAGTGGCTCCTCGCGGAGCGCAGTGGCGACCCGAGGCGACAGCACCTTGTTGCCGTCCGCGGCCATCCGCACGGCGAGGACCACCTCCTTGACGCTCGAGTCCTTGGTGACGTACCCGACAGCGCCGGCCTTCACCGAACGTTCGACGATGTCGCGGTCGACGTGCATCGTCAGCATCACCACCCGCTGTCGTGCGTCGGCGCGCATCAGCTGGCGGGTCGCCTCGATCCCATCGACCTCCGGCATCGAGACATCCATCAGCACGACGTCGGGACGATGGGTGAGTGCCAGCCGTACCGCGTCGGAGCCGTTGGACGCTTCTGCCACCACCTCGAGGCCCTCGTGCTCGAGCGAGCGGCGAAGGCCCTGGCGGAGCATCGTGTGGTCGTCGACCAGCATCACCGAGAGCGCTGGCTTCATCGAGGTGCTCCCGGCCGTCGGTCGAGCTCGACGGTCACCGTCGTGCCGACGCCTGGCGTCGAGTCGACGCGCACCAGTGCGCCGATGGTGTCGGCCCGTTCGCGCATCCCGGTCATGCCATAGCTATCGGCACGTCGGTCGCTCAGGTTGAACCCGATGCCGTCGTCGCGGACCTCGAGCAGCACTCGTTCGGCGTCGGCTCGGTACATGACGCTGAGCACATCCGCACGTCCGTGCCGTTCGACGTTCGTCATCGCTTCGAGGGCGATCTGCCACAGCTCCCGCTCGACGATGAGGGGTGGGCGTTCGGTCACGTCCAGATCGAGCCGGGTGGCGAGGTCGCTGCGCTCGTCCACCCGCAGCAGGTGGGTGCGCAGCACGTCGTCGAGCGGCCGCTCCTCGGTGACGTCGCTGCGCAGGTCGTGCAGTGTCTCGCGGACGTCGCGCACCACGTCGGTGAGGTGCGTCCGCAGCTCGGCGAGCACGTCGGTCATGTCCGTGCCGCCCACTGCCCGGTCGCGTGCCCGATCGAGCTCGAAGCCGAGGAAGGCGAGCGACGATCCGACCCGGTCGTGCAGGTCACGGGCGATGCGGCTGCGCTCTTCGTCGGCTGACGTCGCGCGGATCCGGCGGAACAGCCGGGCGTTGTCGATGGCGATCCCGAACGGTTCGGCGAGGCCGTGCACGACCTCGGCGTGCTGGGCGTCGAGCGGTGCGGGGCCCTGTGCCTCGACGACGAGCAGGCCCACGACCGTGCCGCGGGCTCGCAGCGCGGTGTAGAGCGCACTGCGCCCCCCGTCGGACAGCGCCACGGTCTGGTCGAGGCGGGAGATCAGGACCGTTCGGGGAGCGTCGAGGGCGGTCCGCACGGTTGCCGCTGCACTCGTCGGGTCGATCGTGTCGACCACCGGCCGGCCGCGCGAGCGGTACCGCGAGAAAGTCGCGTCCGGCACGTGGGCCAGGTAGCGAGCCACGGTGTAGCCGCGGGCCATCGCCGGGAGCACGGCGTCGGCGCCGCTCTGGAAGGGGATGTGGAAGTGCTCGCACACCTTGGGCAGGGCGGCGCAGGCAGCGATCAGCCGCGCTGTGAAGTAG
>DAINND010000026.1:3031-15715 GCA_036736065.1 Ilumatobacteraceae bacterium | reverse complement strand
CCGCCATGCGGCGCCACCCCCACGGCCCGGCTGGGATCGCTGGGCCGCAGCGTCGGACCCGGCCGTGCAGGTGCTCGACCGCGCGGCAGCGGTCACTGTGGCTCGGCGCGCGGGCGCCCTCCCGGCGCCTGCCGTGCTCGGCCAGGTCCCTGCGGCGCCCCCCGACCGCCGTCGGCCCTGTCCGGCCGACTGCCGGGCTCGCCTCGCCCACCTCCTCGGTGGTGAGCACGAGATCCTGCTCGCCGAATGGTTCGCGCTCGCCGAGGCCCACGGGCTGCAGCTGCCCTGGGAGCTCCTCCCCAGGCTCCTGCTCCGTGGCCGCAGTCGTCCCGAGCTCGACCACACCGTGCGCCGGCTGGCTGCAGGCCGTGATGCGTGGCTGGCCACGGTGATGCCGTCCCTCGGCGTCCGTCCGCGGCAGGCACCCTCGACCCCGCCGAGCCCGCTGCGCCCGCCGTCGCCGCCCCCGGACAGCCGTGCCGTCGTCGCCGGCATCGTGGGCGTGATCGCCGACGGGCGGGCCACCTGGGCGACATCGGCGGACCTGGTCCGCTCCGTCACGGCCATCGACGGCGACACGCTCGACGAGCTCGTCGCCGGCCTCGCCGACCTGGAGTGCCCGCCGGTGAGCGCTCGCGTGCGCATCGAGTTGGCCAGCCTCGCCGCGACCCGCCTCGCCATGCTGCGCGAGTTCGCCGCGCTCGGCCCTCGCCCCTCGGGGGCAGTGGCGATGAGGGCCCCCTCCGACACGACACCCATCGACGACCGAGGTGACCACCATGAGCCCAGCTGACGGGCCAGCGCCCATGTCCGACACGTCCGAGGTGCTCCGCCCGCACGCCGAGGTCGAGTTCGCCCACGAGCTCGCCGCGTTGGCCGCCCTCGACGACCGGCCGCGCCCGGGGAACTGGCGCCTCTCACCCGCAGCGGTCGTCACCTACCTCATGGGCGGCACGCTCGCGGATGGCACGGTGGTGCTCCCGAAGTACATCGGGCCGCGGCGGCTCATCGAGACCGCAGTGGCCACCCTGGCCACCGACCGCGCGCTGCTGCTGCTCGGCCTGCCGGGCACGGCCAAGACCTGGGTGAGCGAGCACCTGGCCGCAGCGGTCAGTGGATCGTCGACGCTGCTCGTCCAGGGCACCGCAGGCACTGCGGAGGAAGCCATCCGCTACGGCTGGAACTATGCGCGGCTGCTCGCCGAGGGGCCCTCGCCCGCTGCGCTCGTGCCCTCCCCGGTCCAGCGGGCCATGGAGTCCGGCAGCATCGTGCGCATCGAGGAGCTCACCCGCCTGCCCGGCGACGTGCAGGACGCCCTCATCACGGTGCTCAGCGAGAAGACGATGCCCGTGCCCGAGCTGGGCGTCGAGGTGCAGGCACGCCAGGGGTTCAACCTCATCGCCACGGCCAACGACCGCGACCGTGGGGTGAACGAGCTGTCGAGCGCTCTGCGTCGCCGGTTCAACACCGTCGTGCTGCCCACGCCGGCCACCATCGACGAGGAGGTCGACATCGTCGTGCGTCGCGTCGCCGCGCTCGGTGCCGCGTTGTCCCTGCCGGCCCAGGCTGCGCCCGCCGACGAGATCCGACGCGTGGTGACGGTGTTCCGCGAGCTGCGCCATGGCCAGAGCGAGGACGGCCGGATCAAGCTGAAGAGCCCGTCGGGCACGATGAGCACCGCCGAGGCCATCTCGGTGGTGGTGCAGGGTCTGGCGATGGCGGTCCACCTCGGGGACGGGCGGTTGCGCTTCGACGAGCTGCTCGGAGGGATCGAGGCCGCTGTGGTGCGCGACCCGGTGCACGACACCGTGGTGTGGCGCGAGTACCTCGACTCACTGGCGATGCGCTGAGGCCGACGCGTGCCGTCATCGGTCCACAGCGCTGCCCACGAAGGTGACACCGGGGTCGGGCCGCGGGTCCGGTTGCTGGGCATCCGCCACCACGGGCCAGGGTCGGCCCGGGCCGTGGCCGCCTCGCTCGCCGCGGCGCCACCCGACATGGTGTTGATCGAGTGCCCGGCCGACGCCGACGGGGTCGTCGCCCTCGCCGCCGATCCCGGCATGGAGCCGCCGGTCGCACTGCTCGCCCATGTGGTCGACCGACCCGAGCGCGCCGCCTTCTTCCCGTTCGCTTCGTTCAGCCCCGAGTGGGTGGCCCTGCGTTGGGCGCTCGCGCACGACGTGCCCGTGCGGTGCATCGATCTGCCGGCGCGCACCATGCTGGCGGCACGCTCGACCGGCGCCGACCGCACGCTGACCACCGACCAGCAACCGGTCGACCCGATCGCCGAGTTGGCAGCTGCAGCCGGGTACGACGATGCCGAGCGGTGGTGGGAGGACGTCATCGAGCACCAGTTCCACCCCGACGGCGCGCAGAGCCCGGACGCCCCCTTCCTCGCCGTCGGCGAGGCGATGGCAGCCGTGCGCGCCGCCGTGGAGCCTCTCGGCGAGCCGCCTGACGAGCTCGAGCGCTGGCGCGAGGCGCACCTGCGCTCCGGCATCCGCCGCGCGCTGGCCGACGGGTGCACCGACGTCGTCGTGGTGTGCGGAGCCTGGCACGTCCCCGCCCTCGACAAGGCGAGCGACCCGGGGCAGGCGCGCCGCGACGCCGCCACGTTGCGCGGCCTGCCGCGGGCCAAGGTCGCCCTCACCTGGGTGCCCTGGACCCATCGCCGGCTGGCCAGCCGGCTCGGCTACGGGGCCGGTGTCACCGCCCCCGGCTGGTACCACCACCTGCACCGCCACGCGGGCCCGGACGTGATCGCCCGCTGGTTCGCCGAGGTGGCGCAGGTGCTGCGCGCCGCCGACTACCCGGTGTCGGCGGCCGACGTGGTCGAGGCCACCCGGCTCGCACACGCGTTGGCCGTGGTGCGCGAGCGCCCGCTGGCCGGGCTGAGCGAGGTCGACGACGCGGCCCGCGCCGCGCTCGGCGCCGGAGGCGACGCTCCGATGCGCCTCATCAGCAACGACCTCGTCGTGGGCACGCACATCGGCTCCGTGCCTGCGTCGACCCCGATGGTGCCCCTCGCGCGCAGCCTTGCGACCGAGCAGCGCCGTTGTCGGCTGAAGCCGACCTCCGACGAGCGGCTCGTCGAGCTCGACCTGCGCACCCAGCTCGACCGTTCCCGTTCGCAGCTGCTGCACCGTGTCACCATCCTCGGCGTCCCCTGGGGCAGGGTCGTCGAGGGCCGTGGCAGCACCGGCACCTTCCGTGAGACCTGGACGCTGCGCTGGGAGCCCGAGCACGAGGTGCGCGTCATCGAGGCGGCCGCACTCGGCACGACGCTGCTGCAGGCTGCGCAGGCTGCGCTCGTGCAGCGGGCTGCAGGCCCGTCGTCGATCGCCGAGCTGTCGGCGCTGGTCGAAGCGGCCCTGCTCGCCGGCCTCGACGACGTGGTGGCCCCGCTGCTCGAGCGGCTGAGCGCCGAGGCTGCGCTCACCGCGGAGGTGCTGCGGCTGATGGACGCCGTGCCGGTGCTGGTGCGCACCATCCGCTACGGCGACGTGCGGGCGACCGATGCGTCGCAGCTGCGCGCCGTGGTGGTGGCGATGATGGTGCGCGTCACAGCCGGTCTCGTGCCCGCGTGCTCGGCACTCGACGACGACACGGCGAGCGCTGTCGCCGAGCAGATCGGCCAGGTGCAGAGCGCTGTGTCGCTGCTGGGCGACGAGCGGCTCGCCGAGTCGTGGCGACGGGCGCTGGCCGACCTCGTCGAGCGGCCGCGCGTGCACGGCCTGGTGCAGGGGCTGGCCACACGCGTCCTGGCCGACACGGGGGTGATCGCTGGCGACGAGCTCGAACGGCGTGTCGCCCGCGGGCTGTCGCCGGCGGCGGCCCCTGCCGACGCTGCGGCATTCGTCGAGGGCTTCGTCGGCGGCTCGGGAGCGGTGCTGGTCCACGACACGGCCCTGCGCGCCGTGGTCGACCGATGGGTGTGCTCGTTGTCGGTCGACGCGTTCACCGGCGTGCTCCCGTTGCTGCGCCGAACCTTCGGAGCGTTCCCGCCTGCGGAACGCAGGGCCCTCGGTGAGCGCCTTCGTCGCGGCGACCATGAGGGCGCGGCACAGGCGGCGGCGCTCGACGCCGCGCGCGCCGCCGCAGCGCTCGACACGCTCGCCCTCCTGCTCGGGCGGGCGCGATGAGCGGTCCAGCGCCGACCGGCGCCGAGACATCCCCGGTCGTGCACGAGGCCGAGCGGCTACGGCGCTGGCGGCTGGTGCTCGGCGGCAGTGACGAGGCCTCGACGGACGACCCCCTTGCCGACCTCGGTGGCGATGATCGGCGGATGGACGCTGCGCTGGCGGCGCTCTACGACACACCTGTCGCCGGTCGCCGCGGTGGCCGGGGTGGCCGTGCGGGTGGCCTCGCCGCCTCGGCGCCGGCGGTCAGCCGCTGGCTCGGCGACATCCGCCGCTACTTCCCGGTGGGCGTGGTGCAGGTGATGCAGCGCGACGCGATCGAGCGTCTCGACCTGCAGCGCCTGCTGCTCGAGCCGGAGATGCTGGCTGCGGTCGAGCCCGACGTCCATCTGGTGACGCCGCTGCTCGAGTTGGCTCATCTGTTGCCCGACCAGACTCGGGCCACGGCCCGGCAGGTGGTGGCCCGTGTGGTGGCCGACCTGCAGGCCAAGCTCGCGCAGCCCACCGTGCAGGCGGTCAGCGGTGCGCTGGCCCGGGCGGCGCGCACCTCGCGGCCGCGCCACGGCGACATCGACTGGGATCGCACCGTGCGCGCCAACCTGCGCCACTACCAGCCCGCGCTCGGGACCGTCATCCCGGAGCGGCTCATCGGCTGGAGCCGCCTCGGCGCCGCCGTGCGCAAGGAGCTGATCATCGCCGTCGATCAGAGCGCGTCGATGGGCGACAGCGTCGTGCACGCCAGCGTCTTCGCCGCCTCGCTCGCCTCGATCCGCTCGCTGCGCACGCGCCTGGTTGCCTTCGACACCTCCGTCGTCGACCTCTCCGAGGTGGCTCACGACCCGGTCGAGGTGCTGTTCGGCGTGCAGTTGGGCGGTGGCACCGACCTCGACCGAGCCATCGCCTACTGCGAGACGCTGGTGCAGCGGCCCGACGACACCGTGCTCGTGCTCGTCAGTGATCTGCACGAGGGCACACCCGGTGGCTCGTTCACGGCGCGGCTCGCTGCGTTGGTCCGTCGCGGCGTGCGCTGCGTGGCGCTGCTCGCCCTGTCCGATGACGGCGCACCGGCCTACGACCATGCCGCTGCCGCGACGCTCGCCGCAGCGGGCATCCCGTCGTTCGCCTGCACTCCCGACGCCTTCGGCGACCTGCTCGCTGCAGCGATCGATCGACGTGACCTGGGGCAGTGGGCGGGTGAGCGCGGCGTGGTCAGAGCGCGTTGAGCGCAGGGTCGGCGCTCGGCGGCCCCGCAGGCGCGCCGGGCCTCCCGACCGGTGTCGGTCGTTGCGTCCACGAGCGACCGAGCAGCACCAGCGCGACGACGACGAGCACGGTCATCGCCACGGCGCTCGCGGTGTAGGCGGTCACCCGCCCGGCCCGTTCGTAGAGCGCTCCCGTGGCCAGCGCCGACATGCCGCCCACCAGGGTCTGCACCCCGCCGAGCAGGCCCTGCGCCCCGGCTTGCCGGCCTGGAGGTGCCACCATCGCCACGGCGACCCCGGCGCTCGACACGGTGAGCCCGGCGTTGACGGCGTGGAACAGCGAGGCGGCGAACATCGTGCCCCCGGTCGGCCAGTGGCCGTACGAGGCCATGAACCCCGCGCCGATGAGCAAGCCGATCGCAGCCGTGCGGAACGGGCCGGTCTGCTGTGCGAGCCGACCGCCGATGGGGCCGAGGATCGCGAGTGGGAGGGCGAAGGTGATGATGCCGAGGTTGGCGATCCAGTCCGCGGCGCCGAGGTCGTCGAGGACGAGCACCCACAGCACGTCGAACGTGCCGATCATCAAGAACACGGCGGCGCCGAAGCAGAGCGTGGCGACATAGGCGCGGCTGCGGAGCAGGTCGAACGCGAAGTGGCTGCGGGCCGTCCGGTCGGTCTGCTCGGTGATCTCGGTGCGCAGCGCCACGGGCAAGAAGGCAGCGGCGAAGGCGGCCATCATCAGGAACGGCGCGGCGATCCCGAACGGCTCGACGAGCACCGCCGACACGGCCGGGCCGAGTGCGAACCCGACCACGTCCGCAGCGAGCAGCCGGCCGATGTTGCGGCCGAGGTTGTCCGGGTCGGCGAGCACGACGATGCGTCGTGCCGCCGGGTTGAGCATGCCGGCGCCGACGCCCATCACGATGCGGGCGAGCAGCAGCGGGAGCAGGCTGCGCCCGGCGGCCATCGTGCAGAGCCCGACCACCTGGAGGGCGAGGCCGATGATCAGCAACTGGCGGGCGCGCCCTCGGTCGGCCAGCGGCGCGAGCAGAACCTGGGCCGCGAAGGAGGCGAAGAACCCGACGGCGACCAGCGCGCCGAGGGCGCCCTCGCCGATGCCGTAGGTCTCGCGCATGTCGTCGAGCACCGTGAACATCACGCCGTAGCCGGCCGCCGACAGGCCGATCATGCAGGCGAGGACGAGGACGAGCCGATGCTGACGCACGGGTCTCGACCCTAGTGCTGAGGCGGTGGCGAGCCGCTGGTCAGTTCGCGGGGGTGCTGCGGTCCCAGGTCTCGCGGACGCTGGCCCGCACCTGCGCAGTGGCGGTCACCTGGGCGAGGACGCCGGCGAGGGCGATCGCGACGTAGAGCAGCCACCAGCCCCACGAGGCGTTGATCGTCGCGGTGACGGCGCCGTCGCCGAGCTCGTCGGTGTCGAGCCGGTTGACGAGCAGCAGGATCCCGCCGACGATCGCCGTGGCGCCGCCCAGTGCGGTGAGCACGGTGAGCAACGTGGTGGGCAGGTCGCTCGCGATCGCCGCGGCAGCCAGCAGCAGGCCGACCACGATGCCGGCGGTCACGATCAGCCAGTTCCACTCGACGTCGAGCGCGACCATCAGCGCCGCGCCCAACAGGTAGCCGATGCTCGCCATCGCCAGCACGATCGCCACGGCGTAGTACGTGTAGGCGATGAAGGCGAACAGCAGGCCGAGGACCACCCCGACGATCCAGGCGAGCACGGTGCCGAGGAAGGCTCGGTCCGTGGCTGCGGCGATCAGCCCGGCGCCCATCGCGAAGCCGATGAAGAACCCCCAGATCGGGATCATCAACCGCATCAGCAAGTAGCCGCGGAAGCAGAACGCAAGCCCGGCGGCGATAGCCAGCAGTCCGACGATGATGTCCATGTGGGTCCCCTCTCGCCCCGCCGACGGACCCGGCCCGGGCCCGCGGACGGTACCAGCGGCGACGGCGCCGAGGGATCACCCGCGCGGGGGGATCACCCCTTCTGGGTGCCGACCTTCAGCTCGCGGAACGGTGACGTGGTGTCGATGCCGACGTCCTTCGGCAGGCCGAGCACCCGCTCGCCCAGGATGTTGCGCATCACCTCGTCGCTGCCGCCCGCGATCCGGCCGCCCGGGGCGCCGAGGACGAGGGCGCTCCACGCGTAGGTGCCCCACTCGCCCGAGTCGGCCACCAGCTTGGGGCCGAGCACCTTCGACACGAACGCGCACAGGCGCTGGGAGTTGAGCGTGCCGGCGAGCTTGGCGATGCTCATCTCCGGCCCTGGCATCTGCCCGGCCTTGATGCGGTCGAGCGCGCGCTGGTTGTTGTAGCCGGCGACCCGCTGGTGGATCAGCAGTGCAGCGAGCTCGTTGCGGATGATCGGGTCGGTGTCGAGGCCGAGGTGACGGACCATCTCGACCACTCGGGCGTAGAGGTTGACGCCGCCGCCTCCGCCGCCCGCGCCGATGGCGGCGCGCTCGTTCATGAGGGTGGTGAGCGCCACGTTCCAGCCGTTGTTGACGTCACCGAGGCGGGGGGCGTCGCGGACGCGCACCTCGTTGAAGAAGACCTCGTTGAAGCTGGCGCCACCGGTCATCTGCCGCAGCGGGCGCACCTCCACGCCGGGAGCGCGCATGTCGACGATGAACCCGGTGAGGCCCTTGTGCTTGGGCTGGTCGGGGTCGGTGCGGGCGATGATCTCGCCGATGTCGCTGAACTGCGCACCGGTGGTCCACACCTTCTGGCCGGTGATCACCCACTCGTCACCGTCGCGCTCGGCCTTGGTCTGCAGGCTCGCCAGGTCGCTGCCGGCGCCGGGCTCGCTGAACAGCTGGCAGCCGACGAGCTCGGCGCGGTACATGCGCCGGAGGTAGAGCTCCTTCGCCGCGTCGCTGCCGTGGGCGAGGATCGTCGGGGCCACCATGCCGAGGCCGATCGTGAAGGCGCCCTGGTTGGGCACCTGGTACTGCGCCTCGAGGCTGCTCCAGAGCCGCTCGTAGGCGGCGGGCAGCTCGCGCCCGCCGTAGCGGGCCGGGCCGCTGATCCAGCCGAAGCCGGCGTCGAACTTGGTCGTGCGCCACTCGCAGGCGCGGCGCACGTCGGCGAGCTCGGTCGCACGGTCCTTCTCCTCGAACACGGCCACCTTGTCGGAGCCCTCGCCCCACACGAAGGCGCGCTCGGCCTCCTTGCGCGGGACATGGGCATCGAGGAACCCTCGCGCCTCGCGCTCGAAGTCGTCCAGGGTGATCTCCGGCATCGTCGGGCCCTCCTGCTGTCGTCGTCCGTCCCCGGGGTGAAGGGTAGTTGCCGTCGAGTCGGGCGAGCGACCCGATGCCCCGGCCGGGTGGTGCGGTAACGTCTGCGCCATGGGTCAGATGGTCAGTGTGATGCGCAAGCCGAGCTCGCTCCCCGGGGTCGTCCGCTTCGAGACGAACCGGTCGCTCACCGGGCAGGGGCACGAGACGTTCCACACGCTCGCTGACGCCGTCGGCCCGCGACCGGCTGCGGAGCTGGCGCGCCGCCTGCTCGAGACGGGCAGCGTCGACAGCGTCCACGTCTACAGCAACCAGGTGACCGTCATGCTGGCCCGCGGGTTCGGCGCCGACGACCTCGACGGCGTGGTCGAGTCGCTCTACCAGTACTGGAAGCCTGGCATGGAGCCGAAGGTGTTCGAGGCTCCCGAGGCCGAGGCGGCTGCCGCCGATGCTGGTGCGGGTGGCGATGCCGGGGGCGGGGCGTCCGAGTACGAGCGCCGGGTGCCGGCGGTGCTCATCGAGCGCAGCCGCGCCGCCATGGCGAAGTGGAAGGCCGCGCAGGCCGGCTGAGCCGTGTGGCCACGCTGCGTGCGCGGCCACCCTGGACGATGAACGGAGTGTGACAGGTACGTCTTCACTCCGGAAACAAATGACAGTATTCGGTGGCACGAGTGGTCGTCCGGCGGCTTCTCGTCGTACCGTAGATGACGTGGCCGACACCTACCTGACGCTCCACGAAGCGGCAGCAGAGCTGGGTGTGCATTACATGACCGCCTACCGCTACGTGCGCCTCGGCCAGCTCGCTGCCGAGAAGCAGGGCGGGTCGTGGCGGGTGAGCCGTGCCGACCTCGACGCCTTCATCGCCGAGGCTTCGGCATCGCCTCCGACGAGCGACACCGGCAGTGGGCGGCGGCGCGTGCAGTGGTCCGAGCGCCTCGAAGCGCGCCTGTTGGCCGGCGACGCGCGTGGTGCGTGGGGTGTGCTCGAGAGCGCGCTCGCGGCGGGCACCGAGCTCGAGGCCATCTACCTCGAGGTCCTCGCACCGGCGATGGCGTCGATCGGTGATCGCTGGGAGCGTGGCGAGCTCGACGTCTCCGTCGAGCACCGGGCGACGGGGATCACGATGCGGCTCATGGGCCGGCTCGGTCCGCGCTTCGTCCGGCGCGGCCGCACGCGCGGCGTCGTGGTGCTTGCTGCACCGGCCGGTGAGCGGCATGCGCTGCCGGTGGCGATCCTGGCCGACCTCGTGCGCCTGCGCGGGTGGGAGGTGTCCGACCTCGGGTGCGATCTTCCCGGCTCGTCGCTGTTGCACGCCGTGCTCACCACGCCCGACGTGTCGGCCATCGGGGTGTCGGTCACGAGGGACGCTGCGCTCCCGTCGGCGGCCGAGGCCTTCGCGCTGCGGCGGGCGAGCACGTCCGACGTCGTGCTCGTCGTCGGAGGTGGCGCAGTGGTCGACGAGGATCACGCTCGGGCCCTCGGCGCCGATGCCTTGGCCCGCACCGCCGAGGAGTTCGTGACGGTGGTCGAGCAGCACGTGTCGCGCATGGAGGACGAGGGCGGGATGGCCGGCTGACGGCCCTGGATCCATCGAACACCTGTTCGATATGGTGGAGCCATGTCGGCTGCCACCGCCCCCGTCCCCACCACTGCTTCGGAGATGCGTGCGTTCCTGGCCGAAGCGCTGGCGGCTCGCGCCTCGCAGCCGGCCCCGCGGGCTGAGCAGGTGCTCGCTGTGCACTCGGCCCTGGGCGGCGTCGCGCCCCTGGCCCTCGTCCGGGGCACGAGCCTGGTCTGTGTCGGCCCAGCGGCGTCCTCCGTGGCTGCTCTGGTGGCCGCCGGCCCGATGGGGTCGGGGAGTTGGGCGTGCGTCCTCGGGCACCCCACGCTCGGGGTGGCGGCATGGCACGAGGCGGGGGTGCCGCTCGAACGGTTGGTGGTCGTGCGCGGCGATGGGGGCGTCGACGAGCAGCAGGCCGACGAGCAGTGTTGGGGGCGAGCCCTCGCAGCGGCGATCGACGGGTTCGATGTGGTGGTGGTCGGGCCGCAGGCCGCAGCTCGGCTCACTCCGGCCTTGGCCCGGCGGGTGCAGGCCAGGGTGCAGTCCCGTGGTGGTGTGCTGGTGCTGGTGGGTGGTCCCGGTCCGTTCACACCCGACCTGCGCCTGCACGCCACGGCGCGCTGGCACGGCCTCGGTGCAGGGCACGGCCACCTGCGCGCCCGCGAGGTGCGGCTCGCGCTCGGCGGTCGGCGCATGCCGCGGGGTCGGCGCGACACCATCTGGTTCCCTGGTCCGTCGGGGCGGATCGAGCGGTTCGGTGCCGACCCGACGGTGCAGGCCCTGGCCCGGACGGGGTGAGGTCCGGCATGCGCTCCACCGGCACGGACGAGGGCAGGGCGCGGTGCGCGACCGTGTGCTGCGCGCACTGGCCGGTCGTCGCCGCCGGCTGCGCCCCCGATGAGGCCGTTGCCGTGCTGCACGCCCAACGGGTGGTCGCCAGGTCGGTGGCCGCAGCCCGCGCAGGGGTCCGTCTCGGTCAGCGTCGCCGCGAGGCGCAGTCGTGCTGTCCGTCGGTGCGCCTGGTCGGTCGCGACCTCGCTGTCGAGGCGCGCGCGTTCCGCGGGGTGGTCGACGCGGTCGCCGAGATCGTCCCCCGGCTCGAGTTGAGCGTGCCCGGGGTGCTCGGGTTCGCGGCGCGCGGCCCGTCGCGCTACTTCGGGGGTGAAGCGGCGATGGCGGCCCTGGTGGTCGGCCGGGTCACAGCAGCGCTCGGCCCGGCTGCTGGCGTCGCCGGTGTCGGCATGGGGGTGGCCGATGGTCGGTTCGCAGCTGCGGTCGCGGCGCGACGCTCGGTGCGCACCGGGTGGCCGGAGGTGGTGCCCCCCGGGCAGTCGGCCGACTTCCTGGCCGATGCGCCGGTGCGGTTGCTGGCCGACGTGGGTGGCCTCGACACCGAGGTGGTCGGCCTGCTGGCGCGGCTGGGCCTGGACCGGCTCGGTGCGGTGGCGGCGCTGAGCGCGGCCGAGCTGGGCGGGCGCTTCGGCGCGATCGGTGCGGTCATCCGGCAGATGGCGGCCGGCGCCGACGAGCGTCCGCTCGGCGCGGTCGACCCTCCTGACGGGGTGACGGTCGAGCACCGCTTCGACGCTCCGATCGGCCACCTCGAGGCGGTCGTGTTCGCCACGCGGTCGCTGGCCGAAGCGCTCGTCGCTCGTCTGGGCGGTCACGGCCAGGTGTGCACCCAGCTCGTCATCGGGCTCGACAGCGAGGCCGGGGTGCGCCACGAGCGGCTCTGGTCGCATCCCCTGGGCCTGGGCGTCGCCGCGATCGTCGAGCGGGTGCGGTGGCAGTGCGACGGATGGAGCCGACCCGATGTGGACGGCGTTGCCGACGGGGTGGTGGCCGTGCGCCTCGAACCGATCGAGGTGCGTGCCGACGACGGCGCGCAGGCCGGTCTGTGGGGTGGGCGCAGCGAGGCCGATGTGTGGGCCGAGCGGAGCATCGCCCGCCTGGCGGGCCTGTTCGGTGACGACCAGGTGGTGATGGCCGAGCGGCGGGGTGGGCGTGTGCCGGGTGACCGGCACCGCTGGCTGCCGGCCTCGCTCGCCGTGCAGCGCGGGCCGGTCACGGCCCCGGTGGTGGGTGAGCCCTGGCCGGGTGCGCTCCCGCTGCCCTCGCCGGCCGAGGTGCTCGACGTTCCTCGGCCGATCGAGGTGCTCGATGTCGGGGGCCGGAGCGTCACGGTCACCGCCCGGGGTGCCGTGAGCGCACCGCCTGCGTCGATGCGCCTCGACAGCGGGCCACCTGAGCCGGTGGTCGGCTGGGCCGGGCCGTGGCCGCTCGACGAGCGCTGGTGGGACCCTGGGCGGCACCGCCGACATGCCCGGTTCCAGTTGCTCTCGGCGGGTGGCGAGGCCCACCTGGCCGTCGTCGAGCGCCAGCGGTGGTGGCTGCTCGCGACCTATGCCTGACGCGGACGGACCCGACCGCAGTGCGGTCGGGTCCCGGTGAGTCCGTCCCGACCGCAGTGCGGTCGGGTCCCGGTGAGTCCGTCCCGACTGCGGTGCGGTCGGGTCCCGGTG
>DAINND010000026.1:0-2931 GCA_036736065.1 Ilumatobacteraceae bacterium | reverse complement strand
GTGCGGTCGGGTCCCGGTGAGTCCGTCCCGACTGCGGTGCGGTCGGGTCCCGGTGGGCCTGTCGTCGGCCTGGGTCAGGCCGGGATGAGGTCGCGCTCGCCGTGCCCCGTCGGGCCGGCACCGGTGCTGGCGGTGCGCAGCAGGTCGGTGCTCAGGCGGAAGCCCACGCCGCGCACGGTGTGGATGAAGCGCAGGTCGGGTGCGTGCCGCTGCAGCTTGCGCCGCAGGTTCGACAGGTGGACGTCGACCACGTGGGTGTCGCCCACCCAGTTCGGTCCCCACACCTCTTCGAGCAGTTGCACTCGGCTGCGCACCTCGGCTGGGTGACGGCAGAGCTGCTCGAACAGCGCGAACTCGATCCTCGTCACCGGGACGTCCTGTCCGGAGACCTGGATCTCCTTGCGTCCGAGGTCGACGCTCAGCGGGCCGAGGGTGATCACCGAGGCGGCGAGCGGGTCCCATCGGGTGTGCAGGTTGCGTGGCCGGCGCAGGAGCGCCTGGCAGCGCGCGGCGAGCTCCTCGGGGCTCACCGGCACCGCCACCACGTCGTCGGCTCCGGCCCGCAGGGCGCGGATCCGAGCCGTCTCCGCGTCGGCGGGGGCGATCGCCACCAGGTAGGCCTCGGTCGAGGCCCGGACGATGTCGAACACCGAGCCGCCCTGTGGGGCGTTCATCTCGAGGTCGACCAGGACGACGTCCGGGTTGAACGACTCGGCGAGCATGAGCGCCGCCGAGCCTTCCGTGGTGGCGCTCACCGAGAAGCCGCGTTCCCGCAACGTCACACTGGCGATCCGTCGCAGCAGTGTGTCATTGACGGCGAGCAGCACCCGCGGGGCGAGTTGTGCGTCTGGTTCCATCCTTCGTTCTCCGATGTGTAGGAGCTACTGGGTTGGACCTCGCAATGCCGCCACACGCTTGGGTCGAGATGGGTATCGGCAGTCGCCCCGGAAGCTGAAGGAGAAAGTTGATGATTTCGTGAACGAGTACATCGGTACGTCTGCGAGCCCCGGTGGGTCGGACGGTCGGAGGTCCTAGCGTGGCGCAGATGACCGATGCCGTTGCCCTGCTCACCGCCCAGGTGCTCGCTCGTCGGGCCGTCGATGCGCGCGAGCGGGTGTCGCAGCAGCGCTTCGCTGCACTGATCACGGCGCTCGAGCGCCCCTTCGACGAGCACGCCGACGCAGTGCACGTGACCGCCTCGGCGTTCGTGGTCGGTGACCGCGGGGTCGTGCTGCATCGCCACAAGCGCCTCGGCCTGTGGCTGCAGCCCGGTGGCCACGTCGACGCCGGGGAGGCGCCGTGGGAGGCGGCGTTGCGCGAGGCCGAGGAGGAGACGGGCCTGCCGGTGGCCTTCGACCCGGCGGGGCTCGACGCGTCCGGTGTGCCGCAGGTGGTCCACGTCGACGTGCATCCCGGGCCGCGCGGCCACACCCACCTCGATGTGCGCTACCTGCTGCGCGCCCCGGCCGTGGCGCCGAGCCCGCCGGAGGGGGAGAGCCAGGACGTGCAGTGGTTCCCCTGGCATCGCGCGGTGCGCATGGCCGAGCCCGGCCTCGAGGGGGCGTTGCGCGCGCTGCAGCCGGGTGTGCCGGTGCTGCGCCCGGCGCGGAGCTCGGATTCGGGTGACTGCGCGGCGGTGTACCTGCGATCGCGTGAGCACGCCCTGCCCGAGGTGCCCTGCCCGCACGAGCCGTCCGAGGTGCGGCGTTGGATGGCCGACGAGGTGATCGGCCATGCCGAGGTCACCGTCGCCGAGGTCGACGGGCTGGTGGTGGGGCTGATGGTGCTGGAGCCCGGTCGTGGGGGCGCCGGGTGGATCGAGCAGCTCTATCTCGACCCGGCGTGGATGGGGCGTGGTCTCGGCCGACGCCTGCTCGACGTGGCCAGGCAGCGCTTCCCGAACGGTGTGCAGCTGTGGACCTTCCAGGCCAATGCCGGGGCGCGGCGGTTCTTCGAGCGGGAGGGCTTCGTGGCCGTCGAGACGACCGACGGAGCGTCGAACGCCGAGCGCGCCCCCGATGTGCGCTACGCCACCGCCCCCTGATCTCGTGCGGTGAGGCGGCCAGCGAGCCGCACCGCTCACCGGCGGGGGGTGTCGGGGGGTTGCGGCATCGAACATGTGTTCGATATGGTCGCCGAATGGGGTTCAGCAACCCTGACCGGCCGTGGAAGGACATCGAGGCGCTGCTCTCGGGCCGTGCCCGCCTGACGGACGGCGCCGGCACCGACACCCACACCGGCACCGGGGCCGCTGCCGACGACCCGAGCCAGGCCCGCGGCAAGGATGGTCGCGCTCCGGGCTCGGCGGCCTGGAACGCCGGTGGCGACGGCCCGGCGCGGGGCCGACGTCGCCAGCCCTACCGACCACCCCGCCAGCCGCAGGTCGGGACGGATGCGCACCGGCAGGTGACCATCCCGTACGCCGAGTTGCACTGCCACTCGAACTTCTCGTTCCTCGACGGGGCCTCGCACCCCGAGCAGCTCGTCGAGGAGGCCCATCGGCTGGGCCTCGAGGCGCTCGCGCTCACCGACCACGACGGGTTGTACGGGGTGGTGCGCTTCGCCGAGGCGGCGCGCGCCGTGGGGCTGCCGACGGTGTTCGGGGCCGAGGTGCCGCTCACCCTCACCCAGGGCGCCGAGGGGGCGCTCTCGCGGATGGCGCGCACCGAAGCCGACACCGACCGTCAGCGCCGTGTCGCCGGCCCGGCCGGCCACCAGCACCTGCCCGATCCGCACGGTGAGCACCTGCTGCTGGTGGCCGACGGCCCGGCCGGCTACGCCCGGCTGTCGCGGGCGCTGAGCCTCGGCCACCTCGCCGGCGAGAAGGGGGCACCGCAGTTCGGCTTCACCGATCTCGTCGACGTGGGCGCCGGGCACTGGTGGGTGCTCACCGGGTGCCGCAAGGGCACCGTGCCGGCCGCGCTGCTGCCC
>DAINND010000025.1:0-16047 GCA_036736065.1 Ilumatobacteraceae bacterium | reverse complement strand
CGCCACGATGCTCTACACCTCCGGTACCACCGGCAAGCCGAAGGGTGCGCTGCGCCGCGGCACGACCGGCGCCCAGCAGACCCCGGCGCTGCTCGCCCACATCGGCTACACGCCCGACGACGTCTACATCACCACCGGACCGCTCTACCACTCCGGGCCGGGCGGCTTCATGGGGCTCGCCCAGGTGCTCGGCCAGACCGTCGTGGTCCAGCGCAAGTTCCACCCCGAGGACTGGCGGCGCCTCGTCGAGACCTATCGCGTCACTTCGACGTTCTCGGCACCCACGCCGATGCGGATGTTGTGCAACCTGCCCGACGACGTGAAGCGCCGCTACGACGTGTCGTCGATGAAGCGGATGATCGGCAATGCGGCGCCGTGGAGCTTCGCGTTGAAGCAGATGTACCTGTCCTTCATGCCCGCCGACTCGCTGTGGGAGGTGTACGGCTCGACCGAGTTGGGAGTGAACTGTGTGCTGCGGCCCGAGGACCAGCTGCGCAAGCCGGGCTCGTGCGGCCAGCCGGCGCCGATGGTCGAGGTCAAGTTGTTCGACGACGACGGCAACGAGGTGACCGGCACCGGCCCCGAGCACACGGGCGAACTGTTCGTGAAGAGTCCGAGCGTCTTCGCCGACTACTACAAGCAGCACGACAAGTTCCTGGCCGACCAGAAGCACGGCTACCAGACCGTGGGTGACATCGCCTACCGCGACGACGAGGGCTACATCTACATCTGCGACCGCAAGAAGGACATGATCATCTCCGGTGGCATGAACATCTACCCGGCGGAGATCGAAGCCGCCCTCGAGCACCACCCCGACATCCTCGAAGCAGCCGTGTTCGGAGTGCCCGACGAGGAGTGGGGCGAGAGCGTGCACGCCGTGGTGGTGCTGCGCGAGGGCGCCACGCTCACTGCCGACGACGTCATCACCTTCGCCCGGGAGCACCTGGCCAACTACAAGGTGCCGCGCACCGTGTCGTGGCTCGACGAGTTGCCGAAGACCGGCAGCGGCAAGATCCTGAAGCGAGAGCTGCGGGCGCCGTTCTGGGCTGGGCGTTCGAGCAACGTCTAGTAGCCGAGCCGTTCGACGCGGTCGGGCCGGCGCTGCCAGTCCTTGTCGACCTTGACGAACAGCTCGATGAACGCTCCCGGCGGCAACTGCTCGCGGACGCGCCGGCCGACCTCCTTGAGCACCGCGCCGCCCCGGCCGATGACCATGCCCTTCTGGCTGTCGCGCTCGACGATGATCTCGCAGCGGATCCGTGGCCACTCCCACTCGGTGACCCTGGTGGCGATGCTGTAAGGGAGCTCGTCGCGGGTGACGGCGAGCAGCTGCTCGCGGACCAGCTCGGCCACCCAGTGCTCGTCGGGCAGCTCCCGCACGACGTCATCGGGAAAGTACTGCGGGCCCTCGGGTAGGCGGTCGACCAGGTGGGCGAGCAAGGGGCCGAGCCCTTCGCCGGTGCGCGCCGACACGGGGAAGTACGCCTCGGCGCCGAGGTCGGCGACGGCGGCGAGCTGGGTGATGAGCTGCTCACGGCTCAGGCGATCGACCTTGTTCACCACGATGACCGCATCGTGGACGTCGAAGCGCTCGGCCACCCAGCGGTCACCGGACCCGAAGCCTGCGGTCGCATCGATCACGAGGCACACCACGTCGACATCGTTGACGCTGTCGAGCGCGGTGGCGTTCACCCGCTCACCGAGGGCGGTGACGGGCTTGTGCAGGCCCGGTGTGTCGACGAAGACCAGCTGCGCGTCGGGGCGGGTGAGCACGCCGCGCACACGCGTGCGGGTGGTCTGCGGCTTGTCGCTGACGATGCTCACCTTCTGCCCGCAGAGCGCGTTGAGCAGGGTCGACTTGCCGACGTTCGGACGACCGACCAGGGTGATGAAGCCGCTGCGCATGTTGTAGCCACCCTATCGACGCCGGTGCTCAGGGCGCCGGGGCCGTCGTGGTGGTCGCAGTGGTCGCAGTGGTCGCAGTGGCCGGCGCGGCTGCGGCTCCGCCCGTCAGGAGGACCAGGTAGTCGTCGCGCGACACCGACTGCCCGGGCTCGGTGAGGCTGGCGTCGCCGCGGTACACGCGGGTCGCCTCACCGGCGATGGTGAACACCACCGGACCGACCCCGGGCCGGTCGGTCAGGGTGAGCACGATCTGGCCGAACATGAGCCGCTGGTCGAGTGGATCGAGGGTTTCGAAGATCGTGGCCGGCAGGTCGACCCGGGCGATGCCGGCCTCACTGACCACGCTGATCTCGGTGCCCGCCGGCAGCGCCGAGCGCAGTCCGGTGCCGAGGCCTCCTTCGGGAGGGCCCTCGAGCAACGCAGCCATCACCTGGCCGAGCGCAGGGTCGAGGGGGAGTGGCGTCGCCACACCGGTGAGTTGGCGGCCGGTGATGAAGTAGAGCTCGACGAGCTCGGCGACCAGCGTCGAGGTGGTGGCCAGTGCGGTCGTGGTGGTGGCATCGACGGTCGTCGTCGGTGCAGCGGTCGTCGACGGTGTCGTGGTCTGGGAGAGGCCGAAGCCGGCGTCACGGGTGATCGGCTCGAAGGAATCCTCCGCCGGGAGGCCGCACCCGGCCAGGACTGCGCTCAGCACTGCGGTCGCAGCGAGCGCTGTGAGGGTCCGTGCGCTCACACTGCCTCCCCGAAGGTCGCGACGAAGCGGGCTCCGCCACCGGGCCGGTCGTCGACCCACGCCTCGCCACCATGAGCTTGGGCGTGCTCGGCGACCAAGGCGAGGCCGAGGCCGGTGCCGACCTTGTGCCGTGCGGCGCTCCCGCGGGCGAAGCGCTCGAAGATGCGCGACCGCTCGCTGCGCGCCACGCCAGGGCCGGCGTCGTCGACGGCCAGCGCGATGCTGCGCGCGCCGGCTCGGGCGACGGCCACTCGGATCGGCCCGCCACCGTGCTGGTTCGCGTTGTCGAGCAGGTTGGCGAGCACCCGTTCGAAACGCAGCTTGTCGAGCTTCGCCGTGGTCGGGACGTCGCGGGAGATGGTGACGGGCACGTCGGGGAAGCCGTACCGGTGGGTGATGCGGTTGATGAGGTCGGCGACGTTCACCTCCTCGCGGTGCAGCTCGGTCGATCCGGCGTCGATGCGCGACAGCTCGAGCAGGTCGAGGACCATCTGGTCGAACCGCCGGACCTGGGTGATCACCACGTCGAGCGCCTGTCGCGTCCGTTCGGGGATGTCGGTGCGGCGCGCGTCGAGCACCTCCACCGCGGCCGACAGCGCCGTGATCGGCGTGCGCAGCTCGTGGCTGACGTCGGACGCGAACCGGGCCTCGCGCTCGATCCTGGCCTGGACGGCGTCGGCCATGCCGTTGAAGGAGTTGGCCAGCCGGGCGAGGTCAGGGTCGGTCTCGGGTGGCATGCGCGTGTCCAGGCCGCCCTGGGCGATGTCCTCGGCTGCGTCGGCGACCCGGCGCAGCGGGAGCAGGAGGCGCCGGTTGGTCCATGCACCGACGGCTGCGGCGAGCAGCGCCGTGACGGCGGCACCGATGCCGAGGGCAGTGGCGATGGCCTGGAGGGTGCTGCGGGTGGTGTCGAGTGGGAAGGCCTCGAAGTAGAGGCCGTCGAACTCCGCGACATAGATCCCCACGCCCAGATAGGGGCTCTCGGCAGTGTCGAAGCGCTGGTAGCCGTTGATGCCGCGGTCGACGTTCGACACGAGCGCGGGAGGCAGCACGTCCTCCTGGAAGCGGAGGTTCGAGTAGTACGGCTGATTGGGCGGCAGGAGCAGGATCGCGAAGCCGTCGCCCTCGGTGCGCAGCTGCAGCACGAGCGATTCGATGTCGCCGGTGGGGGCTCGCAACTCGTCGCGCACCGCCTTGGCGTTGTTGAACGCCTGGTTCTGAGCGGTGGACACACGTTGATCGAGCAGGTAGTTACGGGCGACGGCGTAGGTCACCACCGCCAGGGCGAGGCTCGCTGCGAGCGCAGTGAGGGCGAAGAACACCGTGACGCGCGTGCGCAGGCGCAGGGCCCGGCGTGGTGCGGTCGTGCGCTCGTCCACCTCTCTAGTGTGGCCGATGGCGCGGCAGTCCCTGGTGACGCGCCCCGCTCGGGTCGACGGCGTGGTCTCGGCGATGTCAGGCGGCGCGGCCGCGCATTGGCAGGGCGTGCTCGATCGATGCTGCGACCGATGCGTGACGGTCGAGGCCGGCGAGGACGAGCTCGGCGCGACGATCGGTGCCGGAGCACACGATCGTCAGCCCGACGCCCGACGCCGATGCGTCGCGGGCCACACCGCAGAGTGCCGCGAGCGATGCCTCGCTGAAGGTGTCGACCCAGCTGAGGTCGACGAGCAGGCCGAAGTCCTCGGGGACGGTGGGCAGCACCGTCTGGAGCGTCTCCGCGTGGCGCGGGTCGACGAAGGGTCCCTCGACGGTGATGACGAGCACCTTGCGCGCTTCGTCGGTCGACACGATCAGCAGTGGTGACAGCACGGAACCTCCTCGGGATCTCGCCTCGGCCCGTTCGTCGAACCAGGGGCAGCCAGTCCAGCCCGCTCGCTTGGTTCCGCTGCCGGTGAGGTACCAGGGGGAGGTTGGTACCCCACCGATGCAGCGTGAACGCCCATATCATGGCGAGGGTCTGTGACAGGCCGACGCGCCTTGTGTGCGTTTTCTGTAACAGATTCCCGTTGTCGAGCGAGGGGCTGGCTGCACGTGACATCGCTGCTGTTCATCGAAGACGACGATTCGGTGCGCCTCGCACTGCGTCTCGCGCTGGAGGACGAGGGCTACGAGGTGCTCGAGGCTGCCGACGGCCGCAGTGGTCTGGCGGCGTTCCAGCGCCAGGAACCGGATCTGGTCCTGCTCGACCTGCGGCTGCCCGACATCAGCGGGTTCGACGTGTGCCGGCAGATCCGCTCGTCGAGCATCGTCCCGATCATCATCGTGACCGCGCAGACCGACACCTACGACCTCGTGGCCGGCCTCGAGGCGGGCGCCGACGACTATGTCACCAAGCCGGTGGTGCCCAAGGAGCTCGCCGCCCGGATCCGCGCCTCGCTGCGGCGCGTGCACCTGCTCGAGTCGGCGACGGCTCAGCAGCAGAGCAGGTTCGGCGACATCGAGCTCCGGCGCGAGCAGGGCATCGCACTGCGTGGCGGCGTCGAGCTCACCCTCACCAAGACCGAGTTCCGCCTGCTGTGCGAGTTCGCCGACCATGCCGGCGCCGTGTTGTCGCGCGACCAGCTCCTCGAGCGTGTGTGGGGCTACGAGTACCTGGGGGACAGCCGCCTCGTCGACGCGCACGTCCGGAGGCTCCGGGTGAAGATCGAGGAGCATCCCGACGATCCGAAGCTGATCGTCACTGCGCGCGGGATCGGCTACCGCCTCATCCCCTGAGCGGCGCGACGGGCGCGTCGGCTCACCGCGTCGGGTCGGTGTTCACCGCGTTCATCTCGCCGACGCGGAACGTGACCGGCGTCGACGACCAGACGTACGGCGGCTCGGCCTGGGTGTAGCCGCTCGCCCAGAACGTCACGCCGTAGGTGATGCGCGCCGTCACGGTCACCTCGCCCGGCCCCGGCGGGGTCCAGGTGCAGGGCCCTCCCACACCGGGCTCGGCGGCGACGGGCAGCGCCGGGCGCCCCGGCAGCGCGCCGGCCGCGCTCGCTGCACCGGGTCCGACCAGGCATCCGAGCACACCGCGGAACGCGGCGGACGGGCGCGCCGGGTCGGGACGGAAGTCGACCTCGAAGTCGAGTCGCCGCGGCTGGGCCACGAGCAGCAGGACGGCCCCGCGGTAGTGCAGTGGCTCGGTCTGTTGTGTGCGCCACGCCGACGGGGCGATCGCGAACCACGCCGGGTGGCGGGTGAGCAACCCGCCGAGCTCGGCGACCACCGGATCGGCGACGACCCGGGGCCGCTCGAGCTGCAGGCCCTGGTAGAGGCGGTCGAGCTGCGTGCGCGGGTCGAGCAGGCGGTCGGTGTAGGGCACCGAGATGAAGCCCTGGAAGTTGATGTCGTACCACGTGCGATCGCAGAAGACGCTGAACGTGCGCCGCGCGCCCTGCAGGGGCCCCCGGCTCGGTGCCGGGCGGGTGTCCTCGGGCAGGGCGTCCGGGGGATGCGGCACCGGCACCCCGACCCCTTCGATGACCTGGTTGTGGCCCGCCACCCGCGGGCCGCGCGGCTCGGTGCTCCCGGCGGAGAGCACGAAGCCGTCGCGGGTCGCCGTGAAGCTGCAGGTCCGGGTCGCGCCGCCACCGTGACGCCAGAACACCGACGAGCGGGGGATGGTGGTGAACCGCTGCAACCCGCCGGCGGTGGTCCGCACCGACACCGATCGAGCGCCGTCGAGCACCTTCGGCGGGGGTGCCGCCCGGTCATCGTCATCGGCGCCCGCCGTGGCGAGCGCGCCCATCACGAAGGCGCCGAGCACGGCTGCGCACCGACCGATCACAGGCAGACCCCTGGCTCGGTCCCCGTCCGGTCGAGCCTCCACGCTCCATCGACGAGCGCCATCGTGGCCACGAGGCCGTAGGTGCGCATGGGGCCGGGAACGGCTGGCGCACCGACTGGCACCTCCTGCTCGTCGTGGAGGTAGCAGTCGAGCACGATGGCCGTGGTGGCCGTCCGCTGGTCGCCGAGCACGTAGGGGCGAAGCACCACGCCGCTGCCGAGGCGAAGGCTCAGCCCTGCGGCTGCCCGTGCGGCGAAGGCGTCCGCGAATCGCGTGCGGCCGTCGATCAGGAAGCGGTCGAGCTCGGGGTCGTCCGGCCGGCTGAGCCCGAGCGCAGCCCGGTAGTAGGCGAGTTGTGCGCCGACGTAGGCCTCGAGGATCGCCACATCCTCGGCAAGCGGTGTGAACACCGACGGGTCGTCGGGGTCGGGCTCCCAGGCGAGGTGGACGTAGAGGCCTTCCTCGAGCAGGCGGCGCGTGTCCCCGCGGGTGCGCACCGAGGGTGCCGCGTCGACCGGGATGCCGAGCCCTGCGCTGAACCGGGGGCCGTCGACGACCGGGAAGGGAGCGACCGGCGCCGCAGTGACCGCATCGACCGGTGCAGGGGCACTCGGGAGTGTGTGGCCGGTGCCCACCGACGAGTCGGTCCCGTCGTCGGGTGCGTCGGAGGTGGACGTCGACGGCTCCGTCGGCGGCGTGCTCGTCGACACCACGCTCGGTGGTGGCGCATCACCGTCGAACTGTGCAGGGACGACCTCGCCGGTACCGCGCCCGCAGGCGGGGACGACGAGCGCGACGAGCACGACGTATGCGTAGATCCACCTGGTCGTGCGCCCCATCGTCGTCCCTCCGTGTGGTGCGTCGGCAGCCATGGCCCCGGCGCGCACAGTACGCCTCGTCATGCCGTGCACTGAAGGGTCGCGGGCAACCCTTGACGGAACCTGAACTCACCAGATGCGGGCGCGCAGGTATTCGCCGAGGCCCTTGGCCTGGGGGTCGAACGCCGTGCTCGAGGCGACGCCGTCGCCGAGGTACCCGACGATCACGAAGTTGAGGGCGTGGAGGTTGGGCAGCTCGTACCTGCGGATCTCGAGCCCGGCCGCTTCGGGGATCATCCGGCCTAGGGCCTCGGCCGTGAGGTGGTCGTGCAGCCATCGGTAGCCGGCCGGTCCGCGGGCGTAGATGCCGACGTTGGCATTGCCACCCTTGTCGCCCGATCGCGCCGCGAAGTAGCGACCGAGCGGCTCTCCCCGCGCAGGGCCTTCCGCGGCGACCACGGGCACCGGGGCCGGACCGAGCGGCGCGACCTCGCCGGCGGCGGGAGGCGAGGGGACCTGTTCGCGACGCCCGTCGTGATGGACCACCACCTGGGTGACCTCGTCGTTGGCGACGAGCGCCGGCCAGTAGACGCCGTACGACTGCGCCTCGGTGGGTGGGGACGACACGAAGAAGCCGGGGTAGTTGGCCAATGCCAGCTCGATGGCCGCCGAGGAGAAGGCCCGTCCGACCAGTCGTTCGTCGCCGCTCTTCACATGGACGTGGAGCCGCCCGGACGACGCCTCCTGCCCGGGGGCCGATGGTGGCGCCTCGACGAGCCGTTCGTCGACCGCGTCGAACCGCTCGCGCCCGCCGAGGCGGGTGAACAGCGCATCGCTCGCCCAGCGCGCCTTGGCCTCCTGGTCGAGGCCGGTCAGCACGAACGTCACCCGGTTGCGGAAGCCGCCGTCGAGGTTGATGCAGACCTTCGTCGTGGGCGGCCCGGGGGTGCCGCGGGTGCCGGCGATGCGCACTCGGTCGGGCCCCTCCTGTTCGAGCCGGATCGTTTCGAAGTGGCTCGTCACGTCGGGGTTGGCGTACTGCGGGGCGCCGATCTCATAGAGCAGTTGCGCAGTCACCGAGCCGACGTCGACCACGCCACCGGTGCCGGGATGCTTGGTGATCACGCTCGATCCGTCCGCGTCGACCTCGGCGATGGGGAAGCCGAGCGGAAGCGACAGGTCCGGGATGTCGGCGAACCAGCTGTAGTTGCCTCCGGTGGCCTGCGCGCCGCACTCGATCACATGGCCGGCCACCACAGCGCCCGCGAGTCGGTCCCAGTCGTCGTGCTGCCACCCCCACCACCAGGCGGCCGGGCCGACGACGAGTGCAGCATCGGTCACTCGGGGGCACACCACCACGTCGGCGCCGACCCCGAGTGCACGGGCGATGCCCCATCCACCGAGGTAGGCGTTGGCGCTCACAGGATCGGCGGTGAGCGGCGCGCCCGTGTCGAGGTGGTCGAGCTGTAGGCGCAACCCGTCGACGCGGCCCATGAGGTCGTCGCCCTCGATGTGCGCGACCCGCACGGTCAGCCCGAGCCGATCGGCGACCTCGCGGATCCGATCCGCGCAGCCCGCCGGGTTGAGCCCGCCGGCGTTGGTGACGACCTTGATGCCGCGCTCGATGCAGTCGGCCAGCACCTGCTCCATCTGGGTGACGAAGGTCGACGCATACCCGAGCTCGGCATTGCGTCGCCGCTGACGGTGGAGGATCAGCATGGTGAGCTCGGCCAGCCAATCGCCCGTGAGCACGTCGATCGGGCCGCCGTCGACCATCTCCCGCGCAGCCGAGAGCCGATCGCCGAAGAAGCCCGAGCAGTTCGCGATGCGCACCGGGCGTGTGCCGGGTGCGGTCATGCCGCCGGATCCCCTTCAGCTGCTGCATCGAGCTGCACGAGCCGCTGCCCGTGGTCGAGCTGCTGGCCCGCGTGGACGAAGATCTCCGTGACCACGCCGTCGACCGGAGCGACCACCTGGTGCTCCATCTTCATCGCCTCCATCGCGAGGAGGGCCTGGCCGGCCACCACGCGATCCCCGATCGTCACGAGCAGGCGCAGCACCGTGCCAGGCATCGGCGCCACGAGCGATCCGGCGCGCCCGGCCTCGTCGGGGAGCGGGAAGCGAGGCGGCACGGAGAGCCGGTGCCGTCCATGGTCGACATGGACGATGTCGTCGACCACGATGGCGTCGAGTGCGCTGGCCGCGTCGCGCTCGCGCTCGTCGAGCTCGGTGCCGTCGACGGTGAGCATCGCCACCGAGCCGGCGCGATCGAAGCGGTAGCCGACGGTGTGCTCTCCCACCTGGATCGTGGTCATGATCGCGGGGTTGTTGCGCCACCCGATGGGCACGTGGGGGACGACGGACCGCGCCGCTGCCTCGCGACGGACCAGCGCCAGGGCGGCGGCGGCGACCACGACAGGATCGGGAGGGGGCGGCTCGATGCCGACGGCGTCGAGCCAGCCGGTGTGCAGCTCGTCCCAGCGGGTGTCGACCACGGGCAGGAGGGCGAGCAACTGCTCCCGATTGGTGACCGGGCCGACCAGGTGCGACGTGGTGAGCGCCCGCCGGAGCTTGCGCAGGGCGCCGGCCCGGGTTGGGGCGTGGGCGATCACCTTGGCGACCATCGAGTCGTAGAACGGGCTGATCACCGAACCGGTCTCGACACCGCTGTCGACCCGGACGCCGTCGACATCGGCCCATTCGATGCGGTGGAAGGTCCCTGTGCTCGACCGGTAGCCCTGGAACGGGTCCTCGGCGCAGAGGCGCAGCTCGACCGCGTGCCCGGTGATGGTCGGGTGCAGCGCTGCGGGTGGGAGCGGCTCACCGCCGGCCACGACGAGCTGGAGCTCGACGAGGTCGAGGCCGGTGATCAGCTCGGTGACCGGGTGCTCGACCTGCAGACGCGTGTTCATCTCGAGGAAGAAGAAGTTCCCGGAGCGGTCGACGAGGAACTCCACCGTGCCGGCGCCCACGTATCCGACAGCCTGCGCCGCAGCGACGGCGGCGGCGCTCATGCGGGCGCGCAGGTCGTCGGTGACGGCGGGGGAGGGGGCTTCTTCGACGATCTTCTGGTGACGGCGTTGCACGGTGCAGTCGCGCTCGAACAGCGCGACTGTGTGCCCGTGCCGGTCGGCGAAGACCTGCACCTCGATGTGGCGGCCTCCCTCGACGTACCGCTCGACGAACACCGTGCCGTCGCCGAACGCGGCGGCCGCCTCTCGCTCGGCGGCGGCGATCGCCGTGTCGAGCTCGTCAGCGGTGCGGACGAGGCGCATGCCCCGGCCACCTCCGCCTGCGGAAGCCTTCACGAGGGCGGGCAGGCCGATCTCGGCGAGCGTCTCGACGGTGTTGTCGGCCAGGACCGGCACGCCGGCGCGGCGCATGAGCAGCTTGGCCCCGATCTTCGAGCCCATCGCCTCGATCGCCGCAGCGGGTGGGCCGACGAACACGAGCCCGGCCTCGACGCAGGCAGCGGCGAAGGTCGGGTTCTCGCTCAGGAACCCGTAGCCAGGATGCACAGCGGTGCAGCCGGTGCGCCGGGCGGCGGCGATGAGCAGGTCGGCGCGCAGGTAGGTGTCGGCAGCGGCGGTGCCGGGCAGGGCGACTGCCTCGTCCGCCTCGGCCACGTAGGGGGCGGCACGGTCGGCGTCGGAGTGCACGGCGACCGTGGCGATGCCCAGGCGCCGACAGGTGCGGATGATGCGTCGAGCGATCTCACCGCGGTTGGCGACGAGCAGCTTGTCGACGGGCCGGAGCGGCACGGGTGTTCCTGCATCGGTCATCGCGTCACATCCTGTACACGCCGTAGCCGCGGGTGCCCGCGATCGGCGAATTGTCGATCGCCGAGAGGCACATGCCGAGCACCGTGCGGGTGTCGCGCGGGTCGATGATGCCGTCGTCGTAGACCTTGCCGGTCATGAACAAGGCGAGCGACTCGCGCTCGATCTGCTCCTCGACCTGGCGGCGCAGCGCCTCGTCGGCCTCGTCGTCGAAGGCACGGCCCATCGAGGCGGCCGACTGGCGGGCGACGATGCTCATCACACCGGCCAGTTGCTGGGGTCCCATCACGGCGGTCTTCGCGTTCGGCCAGGCGAACAGGAAGCGTGGCCCGAAGGCACGGCCGCACATGCCGTAGTTGCCGGCCCCGTACGAGGCGGCCATGTGGATGGTGAGGTGAGGCACACGGCTGTTGGTGACTGCGTTGATCATCTTGGCGCCGTCTTTGATGATCCCTCCCTGCTCGAACTCCTTGCCGACCATGTAGCCGGTGGTGTTCTGCAGGAACACGAGCGGAGTGTCGATCTGGTTGGCGAGCTGGATGAACTGGGCCGCCTTCTCGGCCTCCTCGCTGAACAGCACGCCGCGGTGGTTGGCGAGGATGCCGATCGGGTAGCCGTGCAGCTCGGCGAAGCCGGTGACGAGCGAGGGGCCGTAGAGCGGCTTGAACTCGTCGAAGTCGCTGTCGTCGACCAGGCGCGCGATCACGTCACGGGGGTCGAAGGGCACCTTCGGATCGGCCGACGGGATGCCGAGCAACTCGTCGGGGTCGTACCGGGGTGGGCGGCCCGCGCCGCGAGGTCCGGGTCCGCGCTTGCGTCGGTTGAGGCGGCGCACGACCTGGCGGCCGAGGCGGATGCCGTCGAGCTCGTCGACGGCGAAGTAGTCGGCCAGGCCGCTCACCCGAGCGTGCATCTCGGCGCCGCCGAGGCTCTCGTCGTCACTCTCCTCGCCGGTGGCCATCTTGACCAGGGGCGGGCCGCCGAGGAAGACCTTCGAGCGCTCCTTGATCATCACGATGTAGTCGCTCATCCCCGGCACATAGGCGCCGCCCGCCGTGGAGTTGCCGAAGACCACGGCGACGGTGGGGATGCCCAGGGCCGACATCTCCGTGATGTCGTGGAAGCTCTGCCCGCCGGGGATGAAGATCTCGCTCTGCGTGGGCAGGTCGGCGCCGCCGGACTCGACCAGGTTGATCATCGGCAGGTGGTTCTCGCGGGCGATCTGCATGGCGCGCAGGTTCTTGCGCATCGAGACCGGGTTGGTCGCTCCGCCGCGCACCGTCGGGTCGTTGGCGATGAGCAGGCACTCGATGCCCTCGACCACGCCGATGCCGGTCACGAGGCCCGCGCCGACCGGGAAGCTCGACCCCCAGGCCGCCAGGGGTGACAGCTCGAGGAAGGGGCTGCCGTGGTCGAGCATCGCCTCGACGCGCTCGCGGGCGAGCAGCTTGCCGCGGCGCCGGTGGCGCTCGACGTAGGCGGGCCCGCCGCCACCGTTGGCCACGGCGAGCTCGGCGTCGTGGGCGGCGAGTTGGGCGAGCATCGCGTCGCGGTTCGTCCGGTATGCGTCGCTCGCGGTGTTGACGCTGTTGGTGAGGACCGGCACGTCAGCTCCCTTCGGCCCAGTTCGGCGCTCGGCGCTCGGCGAACGCGCGCATCCCCTCGGCCGCCTCCGGCGAGGTGAACAACGCCTCGCTGAGCGCCTGCATCTCGGCCCAGGTGCGTTCGCCGCGCAGCAGCCGCTTGGTGGCGGCGACCGCCTGCGGTGCGCCTGCCGACACGCCCGCCACGAGCGCGGCGACCGTGGCCGGCACATCGTCGCTCACATGGGTGACGAGACCCATGTCGAGTGCTGCGCCAGCCCCGAAGGTCTCGCCGGTGAGGAACGGTGCGGCGAGCTTCGACCACGGCACCCGGGCGAGGATCGGCACGCTGATGATGGCCGGAGCGACTCCGATGCGCACCTCGGTGAACGCGAACGTGGCGTCGGGCTGCACGACGACCAGGTCGCACGAGGCCATCAGCCCGATGCCACCGGCGCGCACCGGGCCGCGGACGGCAGCGATCGTCGGCTGTCTCGCGTCGGCGAGCCGTTGCATCACCCTGACCATCGGCGTGGAGTCGGTCGGGCCCTCGCTGCGCTGCTTGAGGTCGGCGCCTGCGCAGAACACCGGTGGGGTGTGCGCGAGGACGATGACGCGGACGTCGTCGCGCTCGGCGCGGTCGAGGGCGAGGTGGAGGTCGCGGAGCAGCTCACGCGACAGCGCGTTGCGATTCGCCGGGGAGTCGAGCGTCACCGTGGCGACGCCGCCGTCGACGTCGCAGCGCACTGTGATCTCCGCGCCCGTTGCCCCCATGTGGCCGACACTACCGGACGCCCGACTGGCGCCCCAGTGCCGGATGACCCGTGCGACCCCCGGAGCCGAGCGGCCCATCATGGAGGCAACCCAGTGATCCATCCAGTGATCGGTACGAGCGGGAGGAGGCACCGTGGAGAGCGCACCGTCGGGGAGCACGAGGCTGCGGCCGCTCCCCGAGCCGGAGTCCGAGCGGACGCTCGAGATCGTGCTCGACTCGCTCGTCGACCCGTTGGTGCTGCTGAAGTCGGTGCGCGACGGACGCGGTGCGGTCGTCGACTTCACCTACACGGCCGCCAACCTCGCCGCGTGCACCTACACGGGGCGCGTGCGCGCCGAGCTGGTCGGAGCCAGGGTGCTCGACCTGCTGCCGGGGCAGATGGCGGCGGGGCTGTTCGACATGTACGTCCGCGTCATGGAGACGGGACAGCCGCTGGTGCTCGACGACTACCCGTACCTGAGCGAGCTCCACGGTGAGGAGCGCCGCTTCGACATCCGCGCGGCGCGGATCGACGACGGTCTGGTGTACACCTGGCGCGACGTGACGGAACGCCTCGAACGGGCCCGCGAGCGCGCCCGGGTGCTCTCGATGGAGGCGCTCGCCGACGAACGCGACCGGGTGGCGCGCGACCTCCACGACGGCGCGATCCAGGAGGTGTACGGCACCGCTCTGTCGCTGCGCGCCATCGCCGCCGAGGCTCCCGAGCCGATCCGCGTGCGGCTGGCCCACATCATCGATGCGCAGGACTCGATCATCCGTCACCTGCGCGCCACCGTGCTCGGCCTCACCCGGCCCGTGCTCGAAGAGACCGGTCCGACCGAGCTCGTCACCAGGACGGTCTCCGAGGCCGAGCGCAGCCTCGGGTTCGTGCCGGACCTGCGCGTGCAGGGTGGGCTCGAGGCGCTCGACGACGCACTGCTCATCGAGCACCTGCTGCTGTCGCTGCGCGAGATGCTCTCGAACGTGGCTCGACACGCCCACGCCCGCTCGGTCGAGGTGGCCGTCGTGGTGACCCCGTCGACCGTCGAGGTCGCCGTCACCGACGATGGCGTGGGTCTCGACGCGGCGACGTCCAAGGGCTACGGCCTGTCGAACCTGGCGCGGCGTGCGGCGGCCCTCGGCGGCGTCTTCTCGCTGACCGAGCGACCATCTGGTGGAGCATGTGCACGCTGGCGGGTCCCGCGTGGGGGAGCCACCGGAGGAAGTCCTTCCACCTGATCGCGGGCCGTGGCACACTGCCCCGGGGAGGTCTGGGTGCGATGGCGCGTGTGGTCCTGATCAAGCACGACGACGAGGCCTGCGACGACCGGGTGTCGACGTGGTTCGCGGCGAACGGGTACGAGTGCGATTGGCGGTATCCGTACCGGGGCGACCGGCTGGGCCGGGTCGACAGCGATGTGGTTGCGACCGTGCTGTACGGCGGGCCGCAGAGCATCCCCGACGTCCACGAGCACCCGCACCTGGTGATGGAAGCGGCATGGGTGCTCGAGTGCGCCCGCCGCGACCTGCCGGTGCTGGGCTTCTGCCAGGGCGCCCAGGTCATCGCCTATGCCTTCGGTGCGGCGTCGGGCCCCCTCGACGACGGCCGCTGCGAGTTCGGGTACTACCCCCTGCGCAGCACGCCGGTCGGCGCGTCGGTCATCCCCGACGGCCTGGTCGTGTGTCAGTCGCACTTCCACCAGTTCGACATCCCGGCCGGCGCCGAGCTGCTGGCGAGCAGCGATGCCTTCCCGAACCAGGCGTTCCGTCAGGGCGAGTCGGTGTGGGCGTTCCAGTTCCACCCCGAGATCACTAGTGTCGGCTTCCGGCGCTGGCAGGAGATCTACTGGGCGCCCTACCACCGCCCCGGCGCGCAGACGCGCGAGGTGCAGGACGAGTTGATGGCGCGGTTCGACCCGTTGCAGCACGACTGGTTCATCGGCTTCCTCGAGACCGAGGTGCGTCCCCGGCTCGGTGCAGCGCAGCATCGTCAGCTGGCGAGCACCGCGTCGAGCTCGTGAGCCGCGCCGCCCACGGCGGCCCGTAGGGTGTCGACGGCGCCCGCCAGGCGCCAGGTCGGACCGCTGATGTTCAGCGACGCGACCACCGAGCCATCGGCGCCGTGCACGGGCGCGGCCACGGCCATCAACCCGGGTGCGAACTCGTCGACCACCACGACCGGGCCGACGCCTCGCGTGGCAGCGGTGCGTTCGATGACCTCGTCGATGGTGGTCGGTGCATGTGGGCCTGTGGCGTCGAGGACGACGCCGGAGAGGCGCTTGCGGAGGGTCTCGTCGTCGAGGCCGGCCAGCAACGTGCGGCCCGACGACGTGCACCAGGCCGGCGTGCGTTCGCCGATGGGGTTGCGCCGTTCGGTGAAGAACGGCGGGAACCCGCTCGCCACGGTGATGCCCTCCACCCCGTCGAGCACGGTGAGGTGCGCGGGGGAGCCGGTGACGGCCGAGAGGCGGACGCTGACCGGCCACGCCGCCGCCCCGAGCTTTGTCACGCTCGGCAACAACCGCACGCCGATGGCTGATGATTGGCCGTACATGGGGGCCGTCGTCGGCTCGCGGGTGCCTTCGCGCGGCGGACTGCCCGGCGCGGTACCGCTCCCCTACATGCCGAGCCGTTTGCCGTACACGCGTCCCGGCCAGTTCGCGGCTCGGTTGGGCGTCGAGCACGCTCCGCTTTACG
>DAINND010000024.1:0-16060 GCA_036736065.1 Ilumatobacteraceae bacterium | reverse complement strand
GGGCGCCGGCGACCGCGATCTCGTAGCCCCCCTGCAGCACCCAGTCGCGCGAGCAGGACCCGTCGGGGGCGGCCACGTAGCCCATGCCGAGCGGTGCGCCCACGTGGTGCCCGTACATCCCGGAGGTGATCCGCCCGACGAGCACGCCGTCGCGCCAGATCGGCTCGTTGTGGTAGAGCAGCCGGGTGTCGTCGCCGAGGCGGAACTGCACCATCCGCTGGCGGACCCCGGCGGCCTTCTGGTCGAGCAGCGCCTCACGCCCGATGAACCCGCCCGGCTTGTCCCAGGCGACGACGAACCCGAGGCCGGCCTCGAGCGGGGTCTCGTCGGGCGAGATGTCGTGGCCCCAGTGGCGGTAGCCCTTCTCGAGGCGCAGCGAGTTGAGGGCGTGGTAGCCGCACAGGACCAGCCCGTGGGCGGGGCCGGCGGCCATGATCGCGTCGAACACGCCCGCTGCGCACTCGGTGGGGATGTAGAGCTCCCAGCCGAGCTCACCGACGTAGGTCACCCGGCTCGCGCGCACACGGGCGTAGCCGAGGTCGATGACCTGCGACGTGCCGAACGGGAACGCCTCGTTCGACAGGTCGTCCGGGGTGAGCGACTGCAGCAACGCCCGCGAGCCCGGGCCCTGCACGTTGAGCACGGCGAGCGATGACGTGATGTCGACGGCGACGCAGCGCGCGTCGGCGGGGATGTGGTCGCGCAGCCATCCGAAGTCGCGCACCTGCGTGGCAGCCGCCGTCACGACGAGGTACCGGTCGGGCGCCTCGCGGGTGACGGTGAGGTCGGCTTCGATCGTGCCCCGTTCGTTGAGCCACTGGGTGTAGACGATCTTGCCGACGGGCACGGCGACGTCGTTCGCGCAGATCCGGCCGAGCACGCGCTCGGCGTCGGGGCCCTCCACCACGAACTTGCCGAACGACGACTGGTCGAACATGCCCACCCCGGTGCGCACGGCCATGTGCTCGGCGGCCGAGTACGGGAACCAGTTCTGCCTGCCGTAGGTGTACTCGTACACCGGCTCGACACCCTCGGGCGCGAACCAGTTGGCCCGCTCCCAGCCGGCCACTTCTCCGAAGCAGGCCCGGTGCGCCGCCAGGCGGTCGTGCAGCGCCGAGCGCCGCACGCCTCGTGCGGTCTCGGGTTGACGGAACGGCCAGTGCATCGCGTAGAGCAGGCCGAGCGACTCGACCGTGCGGTCGTGGAGGTAGGCCTTGTTGCGCTGGAACGGCATCACGCGGCGGACGTCGACGTCCCACAGGTCCATCGGCGGGTGGCCGTCGACGATCCAGTCGGCGAGCACCTTGCCGGCGCCGCCGGACGACTGGATGCCGATCGAGTTGAACCCGCAGGCCATGTAGAGCTGTTTCACGTCCGGTGACGGGCCGAGCAGGTAGCGGTCGTCCGGGGTGAACGACTCGGGCCCGTTGAAGAACAGTCGGATGCCGGTCTCGGCGATGAGGGGCATGCGGTTCGTCGCCGCCTCCATCAGCGGGGCGATGTGGTCGTAGTCGGCCGGCAGCGAGTCGAAGGCGAAGCTCTCCGGGATGCCGCGCATGCCCCACGGCTTGGCCACCGGCTCGAACCAGCCCACCAGCAGCTTGCCGGCGTCCTCCTTGAAGTAGCCGCACCCCTCGGGGTCGCGCAGCACCGGCATGGTGGGCGAGATGCCCTCGACGGCCTCGGTGACGATGTAGAAGTGCTCGGCCGCGTGCAGCGGCGCCACCGCCCCGGCCCTGTCGGCGAGCTCGCGGGCCCACATGCCGGCTGCGTTCACGACGGCATCGGCGCGGATCACCCCGGTGTCGCCGGGCCCGCTGCCATCGGTGCCGTCGATGCGGTACTGCACGCCGACGGCCCGACCACCCTCGACCAGGATCTGCTCGACGAGGACGCCCTCGCGCACGATCGCACCGCGTGCCCGGGCGCCCTTGGCAAGGGCCATCGTGGTGTCGATCGGGTTGGTGATGCCATCGCCGGGCAGGTGCACACCACCGACGAGGTCGTCGACGTTGGCGAGCGGCACGAGCTGCTTCACATCGGCTGGGGTGATGATGTCGACCGGCAGGCCGAACACTCGGGCCATCGACGCGCCGCGCTTGAGCTCTTCGAAGCGCTCCTCGTTCGGGGCCACGCTCACCGAGCCGCGCTGCTGGAAGCCGGTGGCCTGGCCGGTCTCGGCCTCGAGCGTGGCGAACAGGTTGGTGGTGTACTGCGCGAGCCGGGTGAGGTTGTGCGTGGCGCGCAGCTGGCCCACAAGCCCTGCCGCGTGCCAGGTGGTGCCGCAGGTGAGCTGCTTGCGCTCGAGCACCACCACGTCGGTGCCGCCGCGCAGGGTGAGGTGGTAGGCGACGCTGCACCCGACGATGCCGCCACCCACGACGACGACTCGGGCGCTGCTCGGCAGGTCGGCCATGGACGCTCCTCGGGCTTGTGAAATTCCAACTATTCTTACACAGGCCGCGACCGCAGCGTCTCCGGCCTCGGCCCCGTTCGGGGGTGCACAGTGGGGAGCAGACCATGAACGACCAGGCCCGGATCGTCGTCATCGGCGGTGGCATCGCAGGCGTCAGCACCGCCTACCACCTGGCGTTGATGGGCTGCACGGACGTGCTGCTGCTCGAGCGCGACGAGCTGACCTCCGGTTCGACGTGGCACGCGGCCGGCAACGTGCCCACGTACAGCACCTCGTGGAGCGCGATGCGGGCGCAGAGCTACACCGCCGCGCTCTACCGCGAGCTGGCCCAGGAGTTCCCGATCAACTACCACGTCACCGGTTCGGTGCGCCTGGCCCACAGCCGTGAGCGCTTCGCCGAGTTCCGCCACGTCACCTCGATGGCCAACGCGCAGGGCATGGGCTACGACATGCTCACCCCGGCGCAGCTGAAGGAGGTCTACCCGCTCGTCGAGACCCACGACCTCGTCGGCGCGCTGTGGGACCCGCTCGACGGCGACATCGACCCGTCGCAGGTCACCCAGGCGCTCGCCACCCGCACCCGGGCGATGGGCGGCCGGATCCGCCGCTACGAGCGGGTGGTCGGCCTCGAGCAACGGCCCAACAACTCGTGGGTCGTCACCAGCCGCACCAAGGCGGGTGAGGTCAACACGATCGACTGCGAGATCGTCGTCAACGCCGCGGGCTACCGCGCCGGCGAGGTGATGGCGCTGCTCGGCCGGCATCACCCGATCGCGCAGATGTCGCACCAGTACTACGTCACCGACGAGATCCCCGAGCTCGCCGCGCGCAGCACGCCGCTGCCCCTGCTGCGCGACCCCGACACCAGCTACTACCTCCGCCAGGAGCGCAACAGCTACATCCTCGGGCCCTACGAGTGGAAGAGCACGGCGATGTGGCTCGACGGGATCCCCGAGGAGTTCGCCAACATGCTCTGGTCCGAGGACCTCGAGCGCCTCGAGCCGCAGATCCTCGACGCCGGTGAGCGCGTGCCGGTGCTCGGCGAGGCCGGCATCGCCCGCGTCGTGAACGGGCCGATCCCGTATGCGCCGGACGGCTACCCCTACCTCGGGCCCGAGCGCGGCCTGCGCAACTTCTTCCACTGCAACACCTTCAGCTTCGGCATCGCCCAGGGCGGCGGCGCCGGCAAGCTCACCGCCGAATGGGTGCTCGAGGGCCGGCCCAGCTTCGACGTGTGGGGCTGGGACCGCCGCCGCTACAAGGACTACGCCACCACCGAGTACACCATCGCCAAAGCCAAGGAGCTCTACCAGCACGAGTACGCGATGGGCTTCCCCAACAAGGAGTGGCCGGCCGGCCGACCGAGCTGGGTGTCGCCGCTCTACGACACGCTGGCCGCCAAGGGCGCGCACTTCGGCCAGCGCGGTGGATGGGAGCGGGCGACGTGGTTCGACCCGACCGGTGAGGTGCCCGTCGACGACTACTCGTTCTTCCGCACCCAGGCGTGGCGCGGCCCCGTGGCCGAGGAGTGCGCCGCCGTGCGCGAACGGGTGGGCATCCTCGACATGCCCGGCTTCACCAAGATCGACGTGCGCGGGCCGGGTGCCGCGGCCTACCTCGACCACCTGCTGTGCACCAAGCTGCCCCGTCCGGGGCGCATCACGCTGGCCTACGCGCTGCTGCCCGACGGCAAGATCCTGAGCGAGTTCACCGTTGCCAAGGTCGCCGACGACCACTTCTACCTGGTGGGCGCAGCGGGCGCGGAGTGGCACGACCTCGACGTGCTCGAGTCCGCGCTGCCCACCGACGGCTCGGTGACGCTCACCAACCTGAGCAAGGAGCGCGGCTCGCTCGTGCTGATGGGCCCGCGGGCGCGCGACGTGCTCGCCGAGGTGACGACCAGCCCGCTCGACAACGCCAGCTTCCCGTGGCTGTCCATCCGCGACATCGACACGGCGGTCGGTGCCGTGCGCGCCCTGCGCGTGGGCTACGTCGGCGAGCTGGGGTGGGAGCTCCATGCGGCCAACGACCAGCTCGTCGCGCTCTACCGCGCACTGTGGGCAGCCGGTGAGCAGCACGGCATCCGCGACGTCGGCATCTACGCGGTCGACAGCCTGCGCCTCGACAAGGGCTACCGCGGCTGGAAGGGCGACATCGAGATCGGCTTCTCGCCGTTCGACGCCTCACTCGACCGCTTCGTCGACCTCACCAAGGGCGACTTCGTCGGCAAGGCCGCCCTGCTCGCCGAGCAGGCCACGGGCTCACCCTGGCGGTTCGTCTCGATGACCCTCGACGAGCCGGGCGAGGCCGATGCCCCGGCGCTGTCGAGCATCTTCGACGGTGACGAGCGTGTGGGCCTCGTGACGTCGGGCGGGTGGAGCTTCACCCTCGGGGCGAGCATTGCGATCGGGTATGTCCGACCGCAGTACGAGGCGCCGGGCACGAAGCTCACCGTGCTCGTCCACGGCGAGCGCTGCGCGGCGACGGTGGGCGCCGAACCGCTCTACGACCCAACCAACGCCCGCCTGAGGGCCTGACGCCCGGTCCGGGCCGCCCCGGACCAGCCCCACCGGCAGGCCCCGGACGAGCTGCGCGACTCCGGTCGGCGCGGCGCGCGTCGGCCTGATCGGCGCGCCCGGAAACCCTGTCACACCCCAGGAGCACACTGAGCCTGCACCGAGCGCCACCTGCTCGGTGGGCCAGGTCGCCGTGCTCGTGTCACACCTGCGGCGACTGCGTCCGTTGGATCCAGCGCACCCCTTCGCGGGGTGGTCACGAAAGGAGCCTCCCGGCACCACACATCTCCAGCCCCGATCTTCCCACCCCTCGGCCCCACAGGAGGAGCCCGCCATGTCCGACCCCCGCCCCACGTCGCTGGCCAGCCGTATGCAGCGCCGCGCCGAGCGCCGCCGCCAGCAGCGTCTCGAGGCCTATCTCGGCTCGGTGCGGGCCGAGGTGATCAGGCTCGTGAGCCGGACCCGGTCGCCCTTCGACGCCGACGACGTGGCCAACCACGTGTGCGAGCGGCTGTGGGCGAAGATCGACTTCTACGCCGAGCGCTACCCGAACCCGGTGGTGTTCGCTGCCGCCGTGTTGCACAATGCGGTCATCGATTACGACCGCACCCAGAACAGCCAGCGCGGCGCCGGCGCCCACGCCGTCACCCACGCCGACGGCACCATGTCCACCAAGCGAGTCGTCGTGAGCGGCGACGCTGCTCGCGGCGAGGACGAGGTGGCGATCTGGGAGTTCGTCCCAGCGACAGGTGAGCTGCCCGACGACTGGGTGATCGCCTCGCTCGACGCCGCTGCAGCGGTTGCCCGTGTGCTGGTGGGCCTGCCCGAGGCGAGCCGGGAGATGCTGCGTCTCCTCGCCGACGGCTACACCCAGAGCGAGGTCGCGGCGCACATGGGCGTCACTCGCGAGACCGTGAACCGCAAGGTGAGCCAGGTCCGCCAGACGGTCCGGCGGGTGGCCGAGCAGGCCACCCCCGTCGGGGTGGGCTGAGTGCCGTGGACGCCCTCGACGCTCTCGTGCGCATGCGCTATCGGCCGTCGGGTGATGTGCTGCTCGGCCAGGTCGAGCGATTCGACGCGCACCTCGGTGCGCCCGGTCCGGACGGTGACGGGCCGACCGCCCTCGCCGACGATCACCAGGAGCGCATCGAGCACCTCGATGCCGACACCACCCGAACGTGGCGCCTCGTCACCGAGGGGCCCGATCACGGCCGCAGCATGCTGGTCGGCTTCCGGCTCGTCGGCATCGGTGCGCGACTGCGCGCCGGGCGGAGCTCGCTCGGTGACATCCTCCCGGTCCCCCTGGCCAGGGCGGCCGGCGAGATGATCGCGTCGGCCGACGGCGCCACTGCCCGGCGCGATGTCGACGACCGAGTCCGCGCCCGTGCCGAGGTCTCACTGTTCGTGCCGCGCAGCCAACTCCTGAGCGGCGTCCTCGGCGCGAGCGGCCAGCGCGGCGAGGACGCTCCGTCGGCCCTACCGGAGGGCCCGGCGGCCAACCCCGCCGACCTGGGTGCCGCCCGGGCGCTAGCCGGCTCGCTAACCCCCCAAGCCGACTCGCTGCAGGCCGAGCTGGCACAGCTCCCCGCCGCCCGCCGGGTCGATCCCGGCGACCACGCCGAGCGCTTCGTCGACGCGTTGCGCGTGCTGGCGAGCGTCGTCTCGCGCCATCGCCTGCCGGCGCCCGGTGCGGCGACCCTGGCCATCGACGCCGTCCGTGGCGGCCTCCCCCTGTCCGGGACGGAGCGCACGTTGCTGCGCGAGCTGCTCGCCGAGATGGACGACATCAGCCGGTGGCGTGACGCGGCGCGCGCGCTCGAGACCCTCGCCACGACGCTCGACGACCAACGATCCCGCCGACCCGACAGGGCCCGATGACCGACGCCGAGCTGCGCTCCCGCCTGGTCGACCTGCTCGTCGAGCGCGCCGATCGCGTCGCCGGCGGCCAGCTCACCGAGCACGAACCGCTCGAGCTGATCGTTCGCGGCGAGGCCGTCACCGCCAGGCTCTACACCCGCTACAACGGCCGTCGCGTGCTCGCCCTCGACGCCTATGCCGACGACGTCGTCGAGAGTGTTGAGCTCAACCACTGGATCGCGACCCGCAGTGGTGTCATGCCGTTCGCCGCCTTGCGCATCGATCGGCCGCTCGTGGCGGGGACCGCGCCGACGTTGCTGCTGGCCAGCCACACGTTGGTCGCCGATCACGTCAACGGTGACCTGCTCGACGAGGTGCTCGACGGCCTCACCTACATGGCGCGCCGGGCCCGCAGCCGCGCCGGTGAGCTGGCCGACGACGACCTCGACGACGAGGATCTCGAGGACGATGGCGATCTCGAGGACGAGGACGAGGACGACGAGGACCTCGACGACGACGAGGAGAAGGACGACGACGAGGACGACGACGAGGACGACGACAAGGGGCCCGGGCCGGATGACCCCCCGGCCGTCGTCGACCTGACTGGCGAGGACGAGCCTGTTGCCGTCGGGGCCAGGTCCTCGTCGCCGGGGCGTTCGCTCCAGGCAGTGCTCGACGAGTTGCACGGCCTGGTCGGCCTCGGGCCGGTGAAGGCCGAGGTGCAGCGGTTGGTGAACGTCCAACAGGCGGCCGAGCTCCGCCGCCAACACCAGCTGGCTGGTGAACCGGTGTCACCGCACCTCGTGCTCACCGGCAATCCCGGGACGGGCAAGACGACCGTCGCCCGGCTCGTCGGCGAGCTCTACCGTGCCATCGGGCTGCTCCCGAGTGGCCACCTCGTCGAGACCGAGCGTGCCGGGTTGGTGGCTCCCTACGTGGGCCAGACCGCGATCAAGACCAAGAAGGTGTGCGAGAGCGCGCTCGGCGGCGTGCTGTTCATCGACGAGGCCTACAGCCTGGCCGGCCACGACCGCGACTACGGCGCCGAGGCGATCGACACCCTGCTCACCTTCATGGAGAACCACCGTGGTGAGCTGGCCGTCGTGGTGGCCGGCTACCCGGGCAAGATGGGCGCCTTCCTGCGCTCGAACCCGGGTCTCAGCAGCCGGTTCGACATCACCATCGATTTCCCGGACTACGACGCCGACGAGCTCGAGCAGATCTTCATCGACCTCGCCTGGTCGAACGACTACGACCTGAGCTCCGAGGTGCTCGACCGGATCCGCGCCTACATCGCGGCGTGGCCGCGTGACGAGCACTTCGGCAACGCTCGAGCGGTGCGCAAGCTGTTCACCGAGGTCACCCGCCGGCACGCCGACGCGCTGTTCCAGGGCCGACACCCCAGCCAGATCAACCCGACCCAGCTCCGCCAGATCCGGCCCGAAGCCGTGCCCTCGCCCCCTGCCTTCCGGCGGGTCGAGCGACCGCGCGAGCACCACGGCTACCTCTGACCCGACACCCTCCTACGCAGCTGATGCCGTTCCACTCGATCAGGTCGCCGGCGCTTGGGGGGTGACCCCTGCGGTGCGGGCGAGCACGTCGTTGCCCACCAGCGTGAGCGACCACATCGCTCGACTGGCTCCGATGTAGACGAGCTGCGGCTCGGGAGCGTCGGTGATGTCGATGAGCACCACGGCGGCCCGCTCGAGCCCCTTGCCGCGATGGACCGTCTCGCACAGCGCTGTCTCCTCGCTGCGGTGCTCCCACCGCGCGAGCGGGAGCGCCGGCCGCCCTGCGGCGAGCTCGACCGCGGGGTCGAGCAGTTGGTCGCGCACGTCGGTGCGCAGCGTGAGCACTGCGATCTGGCTGAGCGGCACGCCCCAGTCCCCGGTGAGCTGTTCGATGGTGCGCCGGACCTGCTTGCGCACCTCCTTCATCCCGCCCGCGCGTCGGTGCTCCACGGGCATCCGTCCGCCCGCTGTCGGCAGCGGGGCCGGCCCGCCGAGGTGGCGCACGACCTGGGCGACCGATCGGGCGCTGCGCAGGTTGACGTCGAGCGGCATGACGACCGAGCCCGTCGGCGGGGTGAAGCCCTCGACGTAGATCGACTGGGCAGGGTCGGCGACCATGAGCAGGCGGCGCGGCCCCTGCGGGTCGATCAGGCGCTCGATCGAGGCGAGCCAGTGGGGTCGCATGTCCTGGCCCTCGTCGATGATCACCGTGTCGAACGGTGTGCCGACCTCGTCGGCGAGCTCGTCGAGCGCGGCCGTGGGGACGGTCTCCCAGTACTCACGGTCGGGTTGGTCGATGATGGCGAACCCGTGGGGCGCGAGCAGCCGGACGATCAGGTCGTGGTAGGTGGTCACCATCACCTGGGTGTCCTCGAGGACGTGGGCGAGGTGGTCGGCGAGCGGGCGGTTGAAGGTGAGCACCAGGGTCCGCTCGCCACGCTCGTCGGCGCGCCTTGCCCACTCGACCACCAGCCACGTCTTGCCCGTGCCGGCCCCACCTGTCACGAGCACCCGCTGGTTCGCGTCGAGCCCGTGCAGGACCTCGAGACGGCTCTGCGTGTCGGCATCGATCCGCCGGGTCGCCACCGGCATGACAGCGGTGTCCGCGCCCTCGAGCACGATGTCCGGGCGCAGCGCACGGAGGAAGCGGGTGAAGCGGTCGATCGCGACGGGCCCGCGTTCGCGCACGACGCGCTCGATCGCCGCTGCCGGATCGGCGAGGTCGGCGGCCCCGAGGAGGATGCTCCTGGGTGCGTCGGGACCGAGGCCCTCGGGTGGGATCGTCCCCACGTCGGGCATCGCCACCGCATGGCAGATCCACAGGCCGTGCAGGTCGATGCCGATGCTGCGCATCCGGTTCATGAGGGCGTGCTTGGCGTTGCGGACCTGCGCGATCGGCGACCGCTTGAGTGCTTTGTCGTACTGGAACCAGGCGCCGTCGCGCACCGAGATCTTGCCGCCCTTCACCTCGATGACGACGACGCCGTGGGTCGGTGAGGCCAGGACCACGTCGATCTCGGCGTCCTTGCCATCGTCGATGAGGGGCACCGTCGGGATGACGCTCCAGGAGTCGTCGAGGCCGTCGAGGAACGCAGTGCACACCCGGCGTTCGGACATCGGCAGGCTGTCGAGCGCGAAGTCGGCGGGGATCAGTCTCGCCACTCCTCCAGTCTGCCCGACGCACCTGTGGCCCGCGCGCGCCGCAGTGCGTGCGAAACTTGCCAGACTGTGGCGGCCGCGTCGGGAGCGCGGCACGCCGACGGGGAGATGGTATGACGAAGATCCGTTCCAACGACGACTCGATGATCGATGATCGCCGAGGCCGCAAGGGGGGTGGCGCCAGCCCCGGGATCCCCGGCATGCCGGGCGGGATGGGCGGCATGCCCTTCCCGATGAAGGCCGGCGGTGGCGTCCTCGGGCTCATCGCGCTCGTCGCGATGATGTTCCTGGGCGGCAACATGCTCGGCGGTGAGGACGGCACCTCGCTGTCGGGCGGCACGGGGAGCGGCACCGGTGGGGCGAGTAGCAACCTCGGTGGCGACGCTGCCAAGAACGCCTGCACGACCGAGCAGGAGCAGATCCTGTGCGGCGCGACGATCGACACGCAGACCTACTGGAAGACGGCGCTGCCGAGGTTCTTCGGCGTCCCCTACCAGACCACCAAGACCGTGTTCTTCACCGGCTCCACCAACACCGGCTGTGGTCGGGCCACGTCGCAGGTGGGGCCGTTCTATTGCCCGGCGGACAAGCTCGTGTACTTCGACCTCGACTTCCTCGTGGCGCTCGAGAAGCAGCTCATCGGCAAGTCGACCGACCTGGCCCAGCAGTACATCGTCGCCCACGAGTACGGCCATCACATCCAGAACGTGCTCGGCACGAGCGACCAGGTGCGCCGCGCCCAGCAGCAGCGGCCCGACCTCAAGAACCAGTACTCGGTCGCGCTCGAGCTGCAGGCCGACTGCTACGCCGGCGTGTGGGTGGGCGACGTCAACCGACGCGGCCTGCTCGACAACCCGAGCGAGATCAACGAGGCGCTCGACGCCGCGGCGGGTGTCGGTGACGACCGCATCCAGATCGCCGCACAGGGCCGGACCGACCCCGAGAGTTGGACGCACGGCTCGGCCGAGCAGCGCATGTCGTGGTTCATGCGCGGCTTCAACAGCCAGGACCCACGGCAGTGCGACACCTTCAAGGAGATGTTCTGAACGTTGCCGCTGCGCGGCACACGCTGCTGCACACGCGCTGAAGCACGAGCGCGGCAGCGTCACATGACGATCGATCGCCTCCGTTGGGAGCGTGGCGGGCACTTCCGGCCCGACCCCGGACCGACGGAGTGGCATGTGCATCCGACCCTGACGATCGATCGCCGAGTGATCGCACCCGGCGTCGCGCAGGCCGTGGAGGTGATCGTCGAGCTCGCTCCTCCTCCCATGTCGTACCGGGCCGGTCCACCGCTCGATCTCGTGGTCGTCGTCGAGGACCTCGGCGCCACCCAGGACGCGCATGCGGAGGTGGTGGCGATCGCTGGTGAGGTGCTCGCACGTGCCAGGCACGACGATCGCATCGGGATCGTGGCCGTGCACGGCGGGCAGGTGGTCCTGCTGCCGCTCGGCCACCACGACTCGGAACTGGCGGGGCGCGCCATCCGGACCCGGCCGCCCGGTCCGGGCGAGCCGGCCTCCGCCGACGGCGTCGCCCGTGGGCTGCTCGCCTCCTCCCCCCGTGTCGGGGCCGAACAGCGGAATGGCGAGGTAGCAGGCGGGGAGGGCGCCGCCGAGAGACCCGCGCAAGCCGGGCCGGGGGTCGCAGCCCGCGCAGGGCGGCTGTCGAAGGGGTTGGTCGAGGGCATCGTCGAGATCGAGGTGCTCGATGGGCCGCCACGTGTCGAGCGAGCCGGCGGGTGGCTCGAGCTGGCGTTCGGTGACCTCGTCGTCGGGGAGGTCGCCCGCTGCGCGCTGCGCATGGACGTGCGCTCGCCGGCGCGTGTCGGCGCCCTGGAGCTGGCGACGCTGACGATCACCTGGGAGAGCGCATCGGCCCCGACGGTGGTGCATTCCCTGGGGCTCCCGGTCACCGTCCGCGTGGTCTGACATGTCCATACGTGCACGTCAGCGGCGGTTTTTTCGATCTGCGTCGACCCGTATCGCTGTCGAGCCGCTGCGAGCCCGACCGACAGGTGCCCGAAACCCCTGACACAGGCGGTTGCCGACGGACAATTCTTCCGAGTGAGACAACGTCTGAAGGTGGAGGAGCGCAGTCTGGCGCTGCGCGATCGCCTCGCCGTGCACCCCCTCGCCGAGCAGCTCGCACTGACGTTGGTCCAGCGGACCGACTACGAGCGCAACGACCTGCTGCGGGTCGTCCAGATCGACCCGGCCCTGACCGCAGCGATCATGCGGGCGGCGAACACTGGCTATGCGACCTTCGGCCAGCGAGTCACCGGCGTCCGCCAGGCCGTGGTCATGCTCGGTCACAACGTGATCGCCTCGTTGATCGCGAGCCGCGTCGCCGACAGCGTGTTCGAGCAGCAGCGGATCGACTATCCGGAGTGGCTGTGGCCGCACTCCGTCGTCATGGCGACCACCTGTGCCGTGCTCGCCCGTCGCTGCGGTGTCTCACCCGACGAGGCCTACACCGCAGGGCTCCTCCACGAGGTGGGGTGGCTGTTGGCCGCCACGAACGGCATCGCGCTCGACGAGCGCGACCGCACGCACGCCCGCCTCGGAGGTGAGCTGCTCGAGCGGTGGCGCTTGCCAGCGGACGTGGTGGGCGCCGTGGCCCGTCATCACTCACCGGTCGACGTCGGCACCACGCGGCTCACCCGGATCGTCATCGCGGCCCACCCGTTCGCCGAGGCGCTCGGAGCAGGTAGCCCGGAGCTCAACGTCACCATGCTCGAGGGCCTCCACTCGCTGAAGATCGACACCCGCGAGCAGACCATCCTCGCCGAGATCGAACGCGAGCTCGTGCCGGTCACCAGCGTGTTGGAGTATGCGCAATGAGCGTCGTCGACAAGCTCAACCGGATGCACCGCGAGGCGGTGGAGCAGATCCGGGCGGGGGAGGACAACGAGTTCCTGGTGGGCTTCCTCACCACCTCCACCATGCTCGAGCTGTCGAACCTGCTCACCAACGAGCTCGATCTCGAGAAGTACGCCGAGGCGATCATCGAGGTGATCACCCAGTACGCCCCGATCGACCGCTGCCGTGTGCAGTTCGACCTTCGTGGCTTCCCCACGGTGATCGCCGCGTCCGGTGCGATGCCCAAGCGGGCGTTGCCCCAGGGGATGGAGCCGGGGGAGAGCACCGTCGGCATCCTCAGGATCGACGGCGTCACGAGCGGCACGCTGATCGCCGAGGACGTGCCGGCCCCCTTGCTCACCGCCGACTTCATCCAGGTCGCCGCCGACCAGATCGCCGCGAGCCTCGGGACCGTGCTCGAGCGCGAGAACGAACAACGTCGAGCAGCGCTCGAACGGGTCGTCGCCATCATCGACCGGCTCGACGAGCGGTGGCAGGCCGAGCAACTCGACGAGATCGTCGAGGCGATCGTCGAGCTGCCCACGGTCAGCGGAGCATCCATCGTCGCCAACGTCGAGCGCTTGGGCGGTCGCATCGTCGCCTCGACCGGCACACCGGGTGTCGCCGCCGCCGAGCGCGAGTTCCGCATCGACAGCACCCTCGACATCCTCTTGTCGATGAGCTTCGCCGTCGAGCCGTGGAGCACCCAGCACGGCCAGCTCGACGCCGTCGCCAACGCCCTCGCTACGAGCCTGTCGCGTGTGGAGCAGAGCATCCGCCTCTTGCTCGAGGCCGAGACCGACCAGCTCACCCGCCTCTGGAACCGGCGCAAGGTGGGGCGCGACCTGGTCGTGGCCCGCAACCTGGCCGGCCGCGAGCGACGGCCGTTCACCGTGGCCATCTTCGATCTCGACCACTTCAAGCAGGTCAACGACCGCTTCGGCCACCTCGTCGGGGATGCCGTGCTGGTGGCGTTCGCCGATCTCGTGAAGCGTCACGCCCCCAAGGGTGCGACTGCGGCTCGTTGGGGTGGCGAGGAGTTCCTGCTCATCGTCCCCGACGCGGCGGAGGCCGAGACCGTGTCGATCGTCCAGTCGATCGTGGCCGACTGCGCTGCCGCCTGTGCCGACGCCTTCCCGGTCGAGGGGGAGGAGCAGACGGTGTCGGCGGGGGTTGCCTCGTTCCCCGACTTTCCCACCGTCACCAACGAGGCGCTGATCAAGTTGGCCGACGAAGCGCTCTACCGCGCCAAGGTGGGCGGCCGGAACGGCTTCGTCGCCGCCAGCGGGCGTTCCTACGGACCCTCGGGGGAGTGACTCCCCGACAGGTCCGGCGGTGATCAACTCCCGCGGATCAGCCCGGTGCGGATGGCGTGTGAGACCGCCTCGAGGCGGGAGTGCACATTGAGCTTGCGGATCACGTTGTTGACGTGGTTGCGGACCGTGTTCGGGCTCACGAACAGCTCGCCGGCGATCTGATCGGTCGTCATGCCCGCGGCGAGGAGCCGGAGGACCTCCATCTCGCGGGAGGTGAGCGAGGAGCTGCTCGACCGGTCCGTGCGGACGAGGCGCAGGACCCGGTTCAGGATCGACGGCGCGAAGGCTGCTTCGCCCTGGTGGACGGCAGTGATGGCCTCGTAGAGATCGGTGAGGTGCTGCTCTTTCAGCAGATAGCCGTGGCAGCCGGCCTCGACGGCCCGGGAGACCGACCAGTCGTCGCTGTAGCTGCTGAGGACCAGCACCTTCAGATCCGGCCTGGCCCGGAGGGCGTCGGTCAGCAGCGCGCCCTCGTCGTCGTCCTGCAGGCGGATCTCGCTCACCATCACCTGGACCGGATGGGTCTGGAGCAGCGAGAGCACCGCCTCGCGCGTGCGCGCCACACCGACGACGTCGAACTCCGACCTCGCTCCGAGGCTCTCGGCGAGTGCCTGGGCCACCATGTCGTGGTCGTCGACGATGAGCACAACGATCCGGTCCTCGTCCACTTCCTTGGATCGTACCCGCCGGTGCCTGATTGACGCGGGCACCGTGGACCGGACCGTCGGAGGTGCCATGTTCGCCGTGCCGCCGATCACGCAGATCCAGTCGCGCATCGCCACGATCCTGGGCCGCTTCGATCCCGGCTCCCGCGCGGCGCTCGAGGTGAGCACGTCGACGCCGGTGATCTCGGAGTTCACGGCGCCGCCGGCGCCGGACTTCGAACCGTTCGGGGCGGCATACCAGGCAGCAGTCGCCGCGTCCCAGAGCCAACGCCAGGCCGACCAGATGGGGCTCTCGGCTGCGGGCTACAACCCTCAGGTGATGGCGTCGGCCAGCAGTTGGGCCGGATCGAACGCCGTGTCGGCCGACGTGTTCGCGATGAACCCGAGCCCGGGCTCGAGCGTCGGGAAGATCGGCGGCTACGGACCGATGCCCGTGCCGGAGCAACTGGTCGTGTACGGCAACGGGCAGATCCCGCGCGACGCGCTCGAGCCGGTGGGCCAAGGCGGCCACCGCCTGTGGGGCCCAGCAGCCACGGCGTGGCGCAACCTCGTGGAAGCGGCTCGTGCGGACGGCATCGAGATCCGCATCACCGACTCGTACCGCAGCTACGACCAGCAGGTCGATCTCGTGCGCCGCAAGGGCCTCTACAGCGAGGGCGGCTACGGGGCCGTGCCGGGCACCTCGAACCACGGGTGGGGCCTGGCCGTCGATGCCGACGTCAACGATGCGCGCACGCTGTCGTGGATCCGGTCGAACGCCTATCGCTTCGGCTACGTCGAGGCAGTGCCGCGTGAGCCGTGGCACTGGGAGTTCCGCCCGCACCAGGCCTGAGCGCTCGACGGGGCCGTGTTCGGCCCGGCGGTGCCCCGTCGTCCGGGACAGGCGCGATCTGTCCAGCAGCTTTTCGAGGGTTTTCGGAGTGCTTCGGTGAGGTGTGCTGAGTGATCCGGTGGTGATTCGAGGTGTCGATCTTGCCTGCGGTGAGGGGGGTGCGAACGATCCGCTGTGTCCACCACGGACAGGCTCCACGGAACGGTGCCTTCAACAATCCCCACACGGAGGTAGGGAACCATGCGTATCAACATCAACATGTCCGCTGTCAGTGCTTCTCGGAGCCTGACGGCCACGACCGACAACCTGTCGAGGAACGTCGAGCGGTTGTCGACGGGTCTTCGGATCAACAAGGCCGGTGACGATGCATCGGGTCTGGTGATCAGCAACCGTCTGCGGGCCCAGGTGTCGGGTCTTCGTCAGGCGA
>DAINND010000023.1:0-17687 GCA_036736065.1 Ilumatobacteraceae bacterium | reverse complement strand
GGCAACGGACATGAGCTCGTCGGACGTCATGTCGCCACCCTATTCCTGCCCGCGGCCCGCCTCGAACTGGCATGCTCGAGGCGTGGACGACAGGCACGAGCGATGGGCCGCAGCCGTGGTGCTCGGCGACGGCGCGACGGCCTTCCTCCGGCCCATCGGCCCGGACGACGGCCCGGCTCTGCGCGCCTTCCACGAACGCCAGTCGGCGGAGAGCCGCTACCGGCGCTACTTCTCACCCAAGCCCACGCTCAACGCCGCCGAGGTCCGCCACTTCACCGAGATCGATTTCCGCGACCGGGTGGCCCTGGTGCTCGAGCTGCGTGGGGAGCTCGTGGCGTGGGCGAGCTACGAGCGTTGGGAAGGTCGTGCCGACGCCGATGTCGCCTTCATGGTCGACGACGGGCAGCAGGGCAAGGGCATCGCCACGTTGATGCTCGAGCACCTCGCCGCAGTCGCGCGTGCCAACGGCATCGCCCGCTTCACCGCAGAGACCCTCGCCGACAACCGGGCGATGCTCGCCGTGTTCTCGCGGGCCGGATGGCCGGTGAAGCGGCACTTCGACAGTGGCATCGTCGACATCGAGTTCCCGCTCGACGAGACCGAGCAGTTCATCGACTCCGTCGAGGCGCGCGAGCAGCGCGCCGACAGCCGCTCCGTGGCCCGCCTCCTCCTCCCCCGCTCGATCGCGGTCATCGGCGCCTCGGACCGGCCAGGGTCGATCGGGCACGAGCTGTGGTCCAACGCGCAGCGCTCCGGCGTGCCCGTCATCCCGATCAACCCCTCCCGCCCGACGCTCGACGGTCAGGAGTGCCATCCACGGCTCACCGACTCGCCCGACGACATCTGGCTCGCGCTGATCGCCGTGCCCCAGGACCAGTTGCGCGCCGTCATCGACGACTGCATCACCAAGCGGGTGCGTGGTGCCGTGGTCTTCAGTGTCGTCGATGGCGACCTGGACGACCTCGTCGAGCACGCCCGACGACACGGTGTCCGGCTCATCGGGCCGGCGAGCATGGGCATCGCCCGAGCACCCGACGAGACGGGTCGAGGCCTCTCGGCCGCGCTCGTGCCGGTCGAACTGCCACGCGGAGGTGTGGCGATCTCGATGCAGTCCGGGTCGCTCGGCGCGTCCCTGCTCCAGCAGGCCGCGCGCATGCACGTCGGGATGTCGTGGTTCGTGTCGCTGGGCGACAAGTGCGACATCTCCGGCAACGACCTGCTCCAGTTCTGGGAGGACGACGACAGCACCCGGGTGATCGCGCTCTACACCGAGACGTTCGGCAACCCGCGCAAGTTCGCGCGCATCGCTCGACGCGTGGCCCTCCGACGGCCGATCGTGGCGGTGCGCACCGGGCCGGCCTCCGACGGCGAGGCCACGTCCGCGCTCTATCAACAGGCAGGCGTGATCGAGGTGCCGACGGTGCGCGACCTGCTGCAGACGGCGCGGGTGCTCGACCTGCAGCCGGTGCCGCGTGGCCCCCGGGTGGCCGTGGTGGCCAATTCGCGCAGCCCTGCCGTGCTCGCCGAGGCAGCGATCCGCGCGAGCGGCCTCGTCGTGGCCGAGCCACCGGTCCGGCTCGACTGGCGCTCGACAGCCGACGACGTCGAGCAGGCCGTGCGCCTCGCGGTCGGCTCGGCAGAGGTCGACGCCGTGCTCGTGGTCCACGCCCCACCGCTCGCCTTCGCCGAGCCGCCTGCGGCGCAGATCGACCGCGCGGCCCAGGGCGCCACGAAACCGGTGCTGGCCGTGCTGCTCGGCCAGGACGACGGTGTGGTCGCGCCCGGTTCGGCAGTGCCGACGTTCTCGTTCCCCGACAGCGCCATCGCAGTGCTGGCCCGCATGCACCGCTACGGGCGCTGGCTCGCAGGTGAGGCGATCGCTCCCGTGGCGACGGTCGAAGGCGTCGACCCGGATCGGGCCGATGCTGCGCTCGGCACCCTCGACGCAGACACGTCGGCCTGCCCACCTCAGGTCGCCGTCGAGGTGCTCGCCGCCTACGGCATCGAGGTCCGCCCGACCGCGTCGTCAGGGGTGGCTGTCCGCATCGTGGCCACCACCGATGCTCGGCTCGGGCCCCTCGTCACGGTCGGCCTCGGCGGGGTGGACGACCATGTCCTCGGTGACCATGCCACCCGGTTGACGCCCATGTCGCGGCCGGCTGCAAGCGAACTCGTCGAGCAGTCCGTGGCCGGTCGCGCCGTCGCCGCTGACAGCGGTGATCTCGGCGCGCTCGCCGACCTCGTCTGCCGGGTCGCCACAGCGATGGTCGAGCACCCGCGCCTGCGCACGATCGAGCTCGACCCGGTGGTCGTCACCGACCGCGGATGCCACGTCCGTGACGCCGCTGTGTCGATCGGTGCCGCGGCAGTCGAGCGCGGCACGCTCCGCCGTCTGTGAACCGGCTGGCCCGTGCGACGCAGTAGCGTTCGCCCGACCTGCGGACCGGGGGAAGGAGACGAGCATGGCCACGATCGAGGGGACCTGCGACGAGCGCTTCGGCGCGTTGGGCGAGCTGCTGTCGGCGAGCATCGACGCCGGTGGGGATCTCGGGGCGTCGGTCGCAGTGACGATCGACGGCGAGCTCGTGGCCGACCTCTGGGGTGGCTGGACCGACGAGGCACGGACCGCGCCCTGGCAGCGCGACACCCTCGTCAACGTGTGGTCGACCACCAAGACGATGATGGCGCTCAGCGCCCTCGTCCTCGTCGAGCGCGGCCAGCTCGACCTCGACGCTCCCGTCGCCACCTACTGGCCCGAGTTCGCCGCGAACGGCAAGGAGGGCGTTCTCGTGCGCCATCTCCTGTCGCACACCTCCGGCGTGTCGGCCTGGGCCCAGCCCGTGGTGGTCGACGACCTCTACGACTGGGACAAGAGCACCGCCATGCTCGCCGCGCAGGCTCCGTGGTGGGAGCCGGGGACGGCGTCGGGCTACCACGCCCTGTGCCAGGGCCACCTCGTCGGTGAGGTGATCCGCCGGATCAGCGGCCGCAAGCTGGGGCAGTTCTTCGCCGACGAGATCGCCGGCCCGCTCGGCATCGACTTCCACATCGGCCTCGATCCGAGCGAGTTCCATCGCGTCACCAACGTGATCCCCCCGCCACCATTGCCGATCGATCTCGCCACGCTCGACATGGACAGCGTGCTCGTCAAGACGTTCACCGGTCCGGCACCGTCGGCCGATGTGGCCTGTACCTCGCAGTGGCGCCAGGCCGACATCGGCGCCGCGAACGGGCACGGCAACGCCCGGTCCGTGGCCAGGGCCCAAGCGGTGGTCGCCTGTGGCGGCACGCGCGACGGCGTGCAGCTGCTCTCGCCATCGACCGTGCAGCAGATCTTCCGGGTCCAGGCCGACGGCGTCGACCAGGTCCTCGGCATCCCCAGCAGGTTCGGCATCGGCTACGGCCTGCCGAACGAGTCGTACCCCTACTTCCCCGACGGCCAGATCTGCTTCTGGGGCGGCTGGGGTGGCTCGGTGATCATCGTCGACGTCGGTCGGCGGATGACCATCTCGTACATGATGAACCGCATGGAGTCGGGCCTCGTCGGCGACCCCCGGGGCGAGAACCTGGTGCGCGCCGCGTACGCCGCTGTCGGGGTCGTCCCGGCTGCGTGACGCCGACGGTCAGGAGCTCGCTGCGCCGAGTGCGATGATCGCCGCGGCCGACGGCGGCAACCGCCCCTCGAGCACCTCGTCGTACACCGCGGCGACAGCCACCGGACCGCGGTGCACGGCCACGTCCATCCATCCACCTGCCGACTCGGCAAACGCCGCGTAGGCCCTGTCGACACGCTCCTCGTAGCCTGCGGCGCCCCACTCGGCCACCCTGCGCTGGATCTGGTCAGGGGCGAAGAACAGCGTCGGCCGCGGACCGGGCAGATCGGCCACTGCGCCGACCTGTTCCCAGTGGGTGGCCCCGACCTGGCAGCTGTGCTGCAGGTGGTCACCGAAGTGGTGATGCACTGCGGACAGCACGTCGCGGTCGCCACCCATGTCGACGAGCGCCGTGGGCACCGAGGCGTCGAGCTGGGCGACCTCGCCGTACGCCACCACCCGGTCGTAGTAGCCCGTGGAGGCGACGAAGCCTGCATTGCCCGACGAGGTGAGGCCGACAACCTCCACGTCGCGGTTGGCGCGCAGCGAGGCTGCAAGTGCGAGCGCAGTCTTGCTCGACGCGCTCGCCACCACCACCGATCGTGCGCCGAACATCGCCTGCTCACCGAGCCAGTCGTCGATCAGGAACGAGGTCGTGAACAGCGGCCGCAGGACCGACTGCAGCCGCTCGGCCTCCACCGCCGCCCGCGTCACGACGCGCTGGTACTGGTTGTAGACCGGCGGCAACGCGCTGCGGTGCGACGCGCCGTCGACGAAGGACCGCTCGCCCACCCGGACCGGCGCAACCGTGAGGTGCGTCGACATCGGGAAGTACCCGTAGACGCGATCGCCCTCGTCGATCCCCGCCACCCGTGACTGCTCGACGTCGGCGAACCCCCACACCGGGATCCGTCCCCACGCCGGGTCGGCCGCCGGGAAGAAGTTCCAGTAGCGCATCACCTCGCCGAACGCGGCGTAGGTGATGTTGTTGGCCGTCAGGGCGCACTCGTCGATGCGCAGGCCCACCTCGCCGTCGGCGAGGTGGGCCTGCGGCTCGTCGACGATGCGGTGCTGACGGAGGTCCGTGCGGCGCACTTCGAAGTCCATCAGCGGAGCGTACCGATCCGACCGCTGCTCATCGTCGGCGGCACATCGGCCCCGCTCCACGACCACTACCCTGCCGGACGTGACCCGCCCATTGCGCATCGGCATCCAGCTCCCCGAAGTCGAACGGGTGGTGCGGTGGCCCGAGTACGTCGAGCTCGCCCGCATCGCCGAGGCCGAGGGCTTCGACTCGGCCTGGCTGGGGGACCATTTGCTGTACCGCCAGGATGGTCGAGCCGAGCGTGGGCCATGGGAGGCCTGGACCCTCCTTGCTGCCCTGGCTGCTGCCACTGAGCGGATCACACTGGGACCGCTCGTCGCCTGCGCCGGGTTCCATCCTCCGGCCGTGCTCGCCAAGATGGCCGCCACGATCGACGAGGTGAGCGGCGGTCGATTCGTGCTCGGGCTCGGCGCCGGATGGAACGAGGCCGAGTTCCGTGCCTTCGGGATCCCGTTCGACCAACGCGTCGCCCGCTTCGCCGAGGCCTACCCGATCATCCGCGACCTCGTGCGAGGTGGACGTTCCACGCACACCGGATCGTTCAGCTCCACCGACGATGCCGTACTCGTTCCAGCCTCGGCGCGCAGCGGACCACCATTGCCGCTGATGATCGGAAGCACCGGGCCGCGCATGCTCGAGCTGACCTTGCCCGATGTCGAGATGTGGAACACATGGTTCACCGAGTTCGGCAACACACCCGCCGGCTTCGCCGCGCTCAACGACCGCGTCACCGAGATCGCCCGGCGTGTCGGTCGACCGCCGGACGAGGTCGAGCGCAGCGCCTGCGTGCTGGTGGTCGTCGACCCTTCCTCCACCGAACGGCGGGTGCCCAGCGGCTGCACCCCGCTCGACGGTGATCCCCATGCCGTGGCCGACGCCATGCACGCGTATGCCGACGCGGGCGCGCACGAGGCGATCCTGGTCGCGAACCCGATCGACGCTTCGTCGATCCGCACGCTCGGCAGCGCTCTCGCGCTGCTCGACGGCTGACTCAGCTGCACGCTGCCCAGCGCAGGGGACCGAGGTCAGCGCTCGACGCGCACGGTGCGCACGAGCACCGCCGCGCCACCGAGCGACAGGCAGCCGGCGACCAGGTAGGCGACGAGGTAACCGCCGGTCGCATCGTGCAGCGCGCCGAGCAGCAACGGCCCGACAGCCGTGCCCACGAACGCCACGAGCTGGGAACGGCTGAAGATGCGCGCGTACTCCGCCGGCCCGAACTGATGGCCGACGAGCAGCGGATGGAGCATCAGCAGGTTGCCGACCGTCACGCCGAACAGCACGATCGAGGCCAGCAGGGCGACACGACGATCGACCACGGCGATGAGCAGCAGGGCGAGCCCCTGGGTGGCGGCGAACCCCACGGCGAGGCGGGCCATCGAGACCTTGGCAGCAGCTCGCCCGCCGATGAGACGAGCAACGATGCTCGCCCCGGCGAGCAAGGAGGTCGCGAGCGTGGCCGTGGACGCGTCGACGCGCTCTTCGACCAGCTTCACCAGCTGCTGGATCCCGCCGACCTGAGCCGCCAGGACCAGGGTGAAGGCGATCGTGACGGTGATGAAGTACGTCGACCTCACCGCCTCGCGGTAGGGCACGCTCACCACCGCAGGGGTGGCCTCGCCGATGCGGAGACCATCGGGCTGCCAGCCGAGCGACGCAGGGTCCGACCGGAGGAACGCGATGGTCAGCGGGACGATGCCCACCATCCATGCCAGCGCCAACCACGGTGTGGCCTCCTGCAGACCATCGCGGTCGAGCAGCCACTTCGCCCATGGGGTGAGCAGCACCCCGCCGGCGCTGAGCCCCGTGCTCGCCACCGACAGGGCCACCGATCGACGGACATGGAACCACCTGGTCACCACCGTGGTCGCCGGCACCAGCCCTGAGAGGGTGTGCCCGAGCGAGAGCAGCGCGTACACGGCATAGACGTGCCATACGGCAGTGACCCGCCCGAGCAGCACCAGCGCCACCGCGCCCACCACTGCACCTGCGAGCACCACGATCCGGACGTCGAAGCGGTCGAGCAGGCGCGCCGTCAACAGCCCGCCGAGGCCTCCGACGAGGAAGAACAGCGTCACCGCGCCGGAGATCGACCCGACGCTCCAGCCCTGTTCGCGCGACATGACCGTGAGGTAGACGGCCAGGCCGTAGAAGCCGAGGCCGGCCGTGGTCGCCAGGCAGGCGAAGGCGGCGCCGACCACTCGCCATCCCGGGAACCTTCCCGGTGCCCCCTCCACCTCCGCCACGGCCTGTGCCACGACCCCACCGTAGACCCGGCGGTCGGTAGAGTCCGCTCCCGTGGGCAGCGACGACGAGCGCAACGAGGGCGTCGACGCTGCGGAGCAGCCATCCGTGCAGGTCACCTGGGTCGGGCACGCCACGGTCGCGATCGACATCGGCGGCGTCAGGATCGTCACCGACCCGGCGCTCACCCGGCGCCTCGCCCATCTCCGACGCCGGGTCCCCGAGGTCGATCTCGGCAGCGTCGACCTCGTGCTGATCTCGCACCTCCACATGGACCATCTGCACGGACGATCGCTGCAACGGGTCTCGTCCGGGGCGCGGCTCGTCGCCCCGCGTGGCGCCCGACCACTCGTGAGCGGCTGCGGCTTCGCGACGATCGACGACATCGATCGAGGCGATGTGATCGAGCACTGCGGCGTGAGGATCGAAGCCGTCCACGCAGAGCACGGCCATCGCCGTGGACCGCACTCCCGCCTGGCGGCGCCACCGGTGGGGTACGTCATCGAAGCCGGCGGCTCGCGGATCTACTTCCCCGGGGACACCGACCTGCACCCGCAGATGCAGCGTCTCGGGCGGATCGATCTCGCACTGTTGCCCATCTGGGGCTGGGGTCCGACGCTCGGCGAGCTGCATCTCGACCCGAGCAGTGCAGCCACGGCTGCGGAGTGGATCGGATCGGCGGCCGTCGTGCCGATCCACTGGGGCACCTACAGCCCCGTCCGGGTGGGTCGGGGCAGCCCGACCTGGCTCGACCGGCCGATCGCCGCGTTCCGCGAACGGCGCGACCTCATCGGCCGCGCAGGGTCATTGGTCGGCCTCGATCCCGGGGGATCCGTGATCGTCGACGCCTCAGGAGTGCGCACCGCACATCGCTGAGCGCTGGCGGCCTCAGCGAGTCCGTGTCACCCAGGAGCCTCCGACGATCTCGACGAGCTCCAGGCCCCCGCCGTACTCGTAGGCCCAGGCGCGCACACCGGCAGCGGTGGTGACCTCGACGCGACGGTAGGCGCCGTCGACGGCACCCTCGACCTCGTCGAGGTCGGCGAGCGCGTCACCGTACCGATCGGCTCGCATCGTGAACACCCGGCCGTGGATGGTCGCACGCCCGTCGAACAATGCCGCCGGATAGCCCAGCCCGGTGTCGAACAACCGGCCACCGACGGTGTCGGGCGCACCGTCATCGACCACATAGGGTGCGAGCACCGACCAGCGCACCTCGCCCGGGAGCAAGGTCCCGTAGGCGAAAAGCGGCTGCAACGTCGGGTCGTTCACGGTCGCGAACCATACCCGCGCACTGGCCGGAGCCTCTCTCAAGGCCACGTCAAGCCGATGCGCACCACGCCGCGGGTCAACCACTCAGAGCGTTAGTTGCACACTCTGCGTGAGATCGGCGTAGAGTGCTCCCTGAAAGGCGGGGATGATGGTGATGGGCGCAGTACCACTGGATCTCAGTTCGTTGCAGGGCGGAACAGTCACTCGGGGCTCGCATGTCGATACGGAGATGCTGCGAGAGCGAGTCCGACAGCGCAAGCTCTGGACGTTGTTCCTCGCGCTCGTCGCGCCGATGGCCTGGTTCTGGTGGCGCGAGCTCCAGGGGACCCCGATCGACATCGGCCTGCCGGCGTGGTTGACGCAGGACCCGGTGCTGTTCGTCTCGATCAGCATGATGATGCTGCTGCTCGTGATCATCCTCGTGCCGTTCCTCGGCGCCGGGCGCTCCCCGCACACGGTGCTGCGCCCGAGCGACTCGAACGTGCGCCTCGCCGACGTGGTGGGAGCGGATGCAACCCGGCGCGAGGCCGTCGACACGTTGAACCTCTTCCTGAACCACGAGACCTTCCGGTCGACGATGGGCGGCAGCCCGCGGCGCGGCGTGCTCTTCGAAGGCCCACCCGGGACGGGCAAGACGTATCTCGCCAAGGCCCTCGCCGCCGAGGCCGGAGTCCCGTTCCTGTTCGTCTCGGCGAGCGCGTTCCAGTCGATGTACTTCGGCCAGACCAACCGCAAGATCCGGACCTTCTTCAAGGCCTTGCGCAAGGCCGCCCGCGAGGAAGGCGGCGCGATCGGCTTCATCGAGGAGTTCGACGCGATCGGCGGTGCGCGCAGCGGCATGAACACGGGCTCGATGCGCGAAGGCGTCGTCGGCGTCGTCAACGAGCTGCTCGTCCAGATGCAGAGCTTCGATCTGCCGACCGGCACCCAGCGCATCGGCACCTGGTTCGTCGACTTGGTCAACAGCTACCTCCCCCAACACCGCCACCTCCGTCGGCCGCGTCCGCCGGCAGCCAACATCCAGCTGGTCGCCGCAACCAACCGCGCCGCCGACCTCGATCCGGCGCTGCTGCGCCCCGGCCGTTTCGATCGCATCATCCACTTCGGCCTGCCGCCACGCGCCGACCGGCTCGAGATCGCGACCTACTACCTCGCCCGCAAGGCCCACGATTCGTCAGTCGACGCGGAGGACATCGCCGACATCACGAGTGGCTACACACCGGTGCGGATCGAGCGCCTGCTCGACGAAGCGCTCATCGTGGCCCTGCGTCACGGGCGCGGCGCCATGACCATGGCCGACGTCATCGAGGCGCAGCTCACCGTCGAGGTCGGGCTCTCCCATCCCGTCGGCTATCACCCCGAGGAGCGGCGCCGTGTGGCCATCCACGAAGCCGGCCATGCGTTGCCGGCCACGCTCGCCGGCCGCGACGTTCGCCTGGCGTCGATCCTTCGCCGTTCGGGCTCGCTCGGCCTCGTCGCCCATGGCGACGCCGAGGAGCGCTACCTGCGCACGCCCAGTGAGGCCACCGACCTGATCACGATCGCGCTCGCCGGTCGTGCCGCCGAGATCCAGGAGTTCGGGGAAGCGTCGAGCGGCATCGCCTCCGACCTCGCCGCGGCCACGGAGATCGCTGCGCAACTCGTCGGCCAGCTCGGGGCGCACGACACGCTGTTCAGCCTCGAAGCAGCGATGATCCCGTCGGCCGGCAACATCGTCGCCAAGGTGCTCGCCGACGAGGCGTCACGCGCCAAGGTCGACCAGATCCTCGAACAGGCCGCTGACCGCGCTGCCTGCATGGTGCTCGAGCACCGGAGCGCGCTCACCCAGTTGGCCGACGAGCTGTGCGCCCACGACGAGCTCGACGGGAGCCAGGTCAGCGCCATCGTGGCGAGGTCGCTGCTCGGTTCCTGACGCATCCGGACGTCAGCTCCAACTCCACAGGACGAGGTCCTCGACCGACATCGGCACGCCGACGAAGTAGCCCTGCGCCTGGTCGTAGCCGAGGCCGGTCAGCACCTCGAGCTGCTCGGCGGTCTCCACACCCTCAGCCCCGACCACCAGCCCGAGCTCACGCCCGAATCGCAGCACGAGCTCGGCCAGGGCCCGGTCGGCCGTGCTCACGCAGATCTCCGACACGATCGCCCGATCGACCTTGATCTCATCGAGCGGGTAGCGGCGCACGTTGGAGAACGACGACGCGCCGCCGCCGAAGTTGCCGAGGCACAGCGATGCTCCGCGGTGGTGGAACTCGACGAGGCCGTCCTCCGGGGCGATTGCGCCGGCGAGCGGAGGTCGGCCCTGGAGCGACCGGTCGCTGACCTCGATCACCAACCGTGAGACGTCGACCCCGCTGGACGCGAGCGTCGAGACCACACGCCGGCCGATCGTCGGGTCAGCGAGTTGGCCTGCGGAGAGCTTCAGCGCGAGGGCGGGGCGCAGTCCACTGCGGGAGAGCCGGACCAGCGCCTCCGCCGAGGACTCGAGGACGGACGTACCGAGCTCGCTCTCGTAACCCATCGCCTCGATGAGGCCCATGAACGACTCGGGACGCAGCAGCCCGAGACGGGGGTGCTGCCAGCGCACGAGCGCCTCGACCCGCATCAGGCGCCGAGCCTTGATGTCGATCACGGGCTGGAAGTGGGCGATGAACTCGTGGCGCAGCAGTCCGGTCCGGCACTCCTCGACGAGGCGGAGCCGGTCTTCGCGCGACATCCGTCGCGACAGCACTGCGGGCTGGACTCCGGCGCGACGCGCCGCCTTGGCCTCGCGCATCGCCGCCTCCGCATCGGCCAGCACACCTTCGGCCGCCCACCCGGGCATCGCGTCGCAGGCACCGATGCTGACGCCGACGCGCACCGACCCGGCGCCGACGCGGAACACCTCCGACAGGGTGCGTTCGAGTTGGCCGACGAGCCCGCGCGCAGAGATGTCGTCGACCCCGTGGACGATGACGGCGAACTCGTCACTGCCGACTCGCGCCACGGTGTCGCAGGCGTGGGTCGCTGCTTGCAACCGCTGCGCGACATGGCGCAGCACGTCGTCACCGACCGAGTAGCCATAGAGCTCGTTGACGGCACGGAACCTGTCGAGGCCGACGAACAGCACGGCGAACGGATCGCCCGTCGCCAACTGCCGTCCGATCTCGCGCAGCACGCCATCGCGATCGACCAGTCCGGTCAGGGGGTCCAATCGGTCGAGGTCACCCGCCTGCTGCAACAGGGCGAGCGCCTCGGCCTCGAGGCGTGTCGTCATACTCGTCTCGGCCGGCAGCACCGCCGAAGGTCGCGACGGAGCTGCTGCGGTGCTGAGGCTGAACGGGCTCGACGAAAGCGTCATGCCCGGTCATCGGCATCGACGGCTCCCCGCTGGAGGGGACAGGCGTACCTTGAAGAAAGCTTGCCGGACGAGCTCAGCGGAACAGGTCGCGGCTCTGGTCGCGCAAGACCGGTGCGATCGTCGCCTCATCGTCGGGCTCGAACTCGAAGCCGCGGATCACCGCCACCGGCACCCGCGACAGGTTGCCCTTCACCAGTTCGGCTGCGCCGGCGAGCTCGTCGACGGTGCAGATCGCCTGGACCCGGAACTCGTGCCCGTGCGGGTCGACCTGGCCGATGTAGCTGAGGATCGGCTGGATCCCGGCGACCCCGATCGCGATGTCGGTCTGGCCTTCGCGCCAGGCACGTCCGAAGGTGTCGCTGATGATCACGGCGGCGTCGACCCCGCCGACGCGCATGCCGGCGCGGATGCGACGAGCCGAGTCATCGGGGTCGACCGGCAGGAGGACGACCCGACCGTGCGCGCCACTGCTCGACTGGTCGATCCCGCTGTTCGCGCACACGAACCCGTGGTGGGTCTCGGTGATGAGGATCGGCCCGATCTGGCGGACCACCCGCTTGGACTCGCGCAGCACGAGCTCGGTGACCGCAGGGTCCTTGTCCCACTCCTGCGACCAGGCGAGGGCGAACGGCGACGGCTCGACCTGATCGAGCTCGACGAGGCGACCCTCGGCCTTGGAGACGATCTTCGACGTCACCACCACCACGTCACCGTCGGCGAGCGGCGTTCCGGCATCGGCGGCCGCCGTGAGGATCATCGACGCGAGGTCGCTCCCCGGCACCACCTCGGGAAGGCCCGGCACACCGAAGATCTGCAGTCCCATGGTCGACCGTCAGCCCGCGAGCTCGGCGAGGAACTGGGCGATCGCCGCATTCACCGGCTCCGGGTTGGTGAGGTTCGCAGCATGGGCCCCGGCGACCTTGACCACACCGCGACAGCCGGGAAGACCGGCTGCCAGCGCCTCGGCGAGTGGCATCTCGATCGCCGTGTCGTCGACGCCGTGCACCACCAGCGCCGGGCAGGTGATCTCGCCGAGACGCGGGGTGACGTCATCACGCGTCAGCAGGCAGCGGCCGGGCTCGACGATGCCGGCATGAGGGCGCGCCTGCCATTTGGCGATCCACCGTGCGTTCTCGGCCGGCTCGTCGATGATGATGCCCGCCACGATCTGGGCGAGCTCGTCCACGGGACCGACCGCCGCCCAGGTGTCGATCATGCCCTGGTAGGCGGCGACCTTGTCGGGGTGCTCGGTGCCGGCCTGGGTGTCGAGCAGGATCAGCCCGCGCACGCGCTCGGGCGCCGTGAGCGCCACGCGCAGCGACAGGAAGCCGCCCTGGCTCATGCCACCCACGACAGCGCGTTCGATGCCCAGGTGGTCCATCAGCCCGAGGCAGTCGCGGGCGGAGTCCCAGTAGCTGAAGGGCTGCCCATCGAACTCCGTCAGGCCGAAGCCCCGCTCGTCCCAGGTGATCACACGGTGCTCGGGCGACAGCGCCGCCACCTGCGGGGTGAACATCTCGTGATCCATCAGGAACCCGTGGGCAAGGATCACCGCAGGGCCGTCGCCGCCGTGGTCCTCGAAGTAGATGTGCTGGCCGTTGATCGCTGCGTGCGGCATGGGGTGAACGTAGCAGCGCCCGATGCAGCACAATGGCGGCCATGGACAACTCGGCAGCGACCCAGGTCTCCGCGATCTTCGACCCGACCCGCTGGCGTGTCGTGCCCGGCTTCGACTTCGACGACATCACCTACCACCGCAGCGTCGAGCACGGCACGGTGCGCATCGCCTTCAACCGGCCGGAGGTCCGCAACGCCTTCCGGCCGAAGACCGTCGACCAGCTCTACACCGCGCTCGACCACGCGCGCATGAGCACGGACATCGGCTGCGTGCTGCTCACGGGCAACGGGCCTTCCCCTCGCGACGGCGGATGGGCGTTCTGCAGCGGTGGCGACCAGCGAATCCGCGGCAAGGACGGCTACAAGTACGCCGAGGGCGACACCTCCGACACCATCGAGCCCGGGCGGGCGGGTCGGCTGCACATCCTCGAGGTGCAGCGGTTGATCCGGTTCATGCCCAAGGTCGTCATCTGCGGGGTGCCGGGGTGGGCGGCCGGCGGCGGCCACAGCCTGCACGTGGTGAGCGACCTCACGCTCGCGCGCGCAGAGCACGCCCGCTTCACGCAGACCGCCGCGGATGTCGCCAGCTTCGACGGGGGCTATGGCAGCGCCTACTTGGCCAGGCAGGTGGGCCAGAAGTTCGCTCGCGAGATCTTCTTCCTCGGACGCGAGTACACCGCAGACGACGCGCACCGGATGGGGATGGGCAACGCCGTGGCCCCGCACGCCGAGCTCGAGGACGTGGCACTGCAGTGGGCCAAGGAGATCAACGGCAAGAGCCCGACGGCGCAGCGCATGCTCAAGTTCGCGTTCAACCTCATCGATGACGGCCTGGTGGGCCAGCAGGTGTTCGCCGGCGAGGCCACGCGCCTCGCCTACGGCACCGACGCGGCGCAGGCGGGTCGCCCGTCGTTCCTCGCCACGCGCGCCCCCGCCTGGCGCGCCGTCCCGTGGCTCTACTGCGCACCGGGAACGGGTCGAGCGCCTTCATCCCGGTCGACGATCCGGACGATGAGCGCCTCACCGTGTTCCGGCTCAACGAGCGCCAGCTCTCGAACCGCCCGCAACGCCGCGACGACGCCGGAGACGGGTTGTTCATGGCCGAGGGCGACCTGGTGGTCGAGCGGGCGCTCGAGAGGGGGTGCAGGCCGGTGGTGGCGCTCGTGGACCGAGCGCGGCCGCCCGCCGTCGCCCACCGCCTGGCGACCATGGCACCGGTCTACTCCGGGGGCGATGCCGTGCGGGCGCACGTCACCAAGCTCGGGGTGCCGAACACGGTGGTGGCGATCTTCGAGCGCCCGCCGCGCAGCTCCGTCGATGAGCTGGCTGCGACAGCGCGGCGCCTGATCCTGGTCGAGGCGGTCGACAACCCGGCCAACATCGGGGCCATCGTCCGCAATGCCGCAGGGCTCGGCTGGGACGGCTTGATCGTCGATGCGACGAGCGCCGACCCTCTCGCCCGACGTTCGCTGCGGGTCTCCATGGGCCAGGCCCTCGTCCTGCCTCACGCGCGCACCGCCGACACCGCGGCCGTCGCCCAGGGCCGCGGCGATCGACGGAATGGCGATCATCGTGGCAGCGCTCACCCCGGCCGACGACGCCGTCGATCTCGCAGACGCCCCAGCGCCACCACGACTGGTCGTGTGCCTCGGCGCCGAGCGGGTCGGCCTCGGCGAGGCAGTGCTCGGGGCAGCGTCGGTGCGGGTGCGGATCCCCATGTCGGCGGGTGTCGACTCGCTCAACGTCGCTGCGGCGACGGCGATCGCCTGCTGGGCCTGGCGGCCCGACTCGACCGACCGCTAGCGGTGGCTCAGCGTCGCGGGTCGCGACTCGAGATCGGCAGGCCGGTGTCGTTGCGCAGGTGCTCGGCGGCGGGCACGAAGTACTGCAGCAGTGCCCCGCGGACCTCGTCGTCGGCCGCCACCTGCTCGACGGCTGCGATCATGTGGTGCAACCAGCGGTCGCGCTCGAGCGGCCCGATGTGGAACGGGAAGTGACGCATCCGCAGGCGTGGGTGGCCTCGCTCGTCGTTGTAGGTGGTCGGGCCGCCCCAGTACTGGACCAGGAACAGTGCGAGCCGCCGACGGGCCGGACCGAGGTCGTCGGGCTCCGGGTACAGCGGCAGGAGCACGTCGTCGGTGGCGACACCGTCGTAGAACGCGTCGACGAGTCGGATGAAGAACTCGTCACCCCCGACCCGGTCGTAGAGCGTCTGCTGCTGGTCGTCCGTCATCGGCGACCAGGCTAGGAGCGAACCGACCTCAGGCCACGTCGTCGAACACGCGGAACGAGGGCAGTTCCTCGGCGCGGAACACGAGCGGCATCGAGCCGTCGCAGGCGTCGAGGATGACGGCCTCCGGGGCCGCGAGGAGCACGAGTGCCGTGACGGCCTCACCGTCGATGTCGAGCTCGATCACCGAGCCGGTGCTGATGACGATGGTCTGCTGGTCGATGGTGACGGTGGTCATGGCGCTGCCTCCTTTCAGGGGCCCGATCCCGGCATGAGGCCGGTGTGGCGATCCGTGCCACGTTCTCGGAGCACCTACTTGATCGGCACGCAGTGCGCCGGACTTTACGAGAATTTGGGGTTTTCCCAATCCGGGAAGATGTCAGGGAGCCCGTCGCTCACCTTCACCGGGAACGCAGGCGGCCGCTTCTCGAGGAAGCTCACCACGCCTTCACGGCTGTCGGCGCTTCGGCCACGCTCGGCAATGCCGCGCGAGTCGACGCGGTGCGCCTCCATCGGATGATGGGCCCCGAGCATCCGCCACAGCATCTGGCGGGTGAGCGCCACCGACACCGGTGACGTGTGCTCGGCGATCTCGGTCGCGATGGCCCGAGCCGCAGGCAGCAGATCCTCCGGCGCATGGACGCTGCGCACCAGACCACCCCTCAGCGCCTCGTCGGCGCCGAAGACCCGGCCGCTGTAGCACCACTCGGCCGCCTGGCTGATGCCGACGAGGCGTGGCAGGAACCACGACGAGCACGCCTCGGGCACGATCCCCCGCCGGGCGAAGACGAAGCCGATCTTGGCGTTCTCGCTGGCCAGGCGAATGTCCATCGGCAGGGTCATCGTGACCCCTACCCCCACCGCCGGCCCGTTGATCGCGGCGATCACCGGCTTGGTGCAGTCGAAGATCCGCAAGGTCACGAGCCCGCCACCGTCGCGTGGCACCCCGGGCACCGACGTCTTCTCGTCGCTCCCCCCTCCGGAGAAGGTGTCCCCCCCGCCGGAGAGGTCGGCGCCGGCACAGAACCCGCGGCCCGCGCCGGTCACGATGACGGCGCGCACCCCGTCGTCGGCGTCGATCCGGTCGAACGCATCGATCAGCTCGCGCATCATCGTGTTGGTGAAGGCGTTGAGTTGCTCGGGACGGTGGAGCGTGATCGTGGCGACCCGGTCGGAGACCTCGTAGGTGATCTGGGTGTAGTCCATCACCCGACGTTACCGAGGCACCTCAGACGTCGAGGAAGCGTGACGCAGCAGTGCCCGAGCCGATCGCTCCGACCAGCATGCCGAGCAGCACGATCCAGAACACGATCCACATCGGGTAGCCGCCGGTGACGACGAACGCCCCGAACCCGGACTCGCTCGGGAACGCCTGCACGCCGGTGGTCCAGTTCGCGTTGAACAGCAGCATCGCCCCGCTGGCGATGACACCGCCGACAAGGCCTTGGAGGAGGCCTTCGAGCATGAACGGGACGCGGATGAACCAGTTCGTCGCACCGACGAGCTTCATCACCTCGATCTCTCGTCGACGCGCGAAGATCGCCGTGCGGATGGTGTTCCAGATGAGGAGCACTGCCGACACGAGCAGGAACGCCGTGATGAGGTAGAGCCGCACGCCGATGAAACCCTTGAGCGACTCGAGCACCTCGATCTGCTTGCTCGGGAACACGACGCTGTAGACCTTGGGGAGCTTGCGGAAGCCCTCGCTCAGCTGCTGGAGCAGCGCTGCGCTGGTGCCCTCGACCGGCACCACCTTGAACTGCGTCGGGATGTTCTCGGCGGTGATCAACTGCAGCGTCTCGGGGTCGCCGGCGAAGAGCCGTTGCGCCTCGATGAGCGAGGCCGGCACGTCGAGGTATTGCAACCTGGTCACATCGATCACGTCGGGCGTGCTCTCGAGCGCTTCGCGGATGACGGTGACGTTCTCGGGCGAGGCGCCGTTCTCGACGTAGACGATCAACTCCACGCCGCCGGACCACTGGGACAACTGGTTGTCGAATCCGCGCTGGATCAGCAACGTGAGGCCGAACAGCAGCAGCGACACCGACGACGTGATGATGGCGGCAACCGTGAGCGTGAGGTTTCGGCGAAGGCTCGCCCACATCTCGCGGAAGGTGTAACTGAGGCGTGAGAACATCTACTCGTACACACCCCGTGCCTGGTCGCGGACGATGATGCCACGGTCGAGCTGGACCACTCGTTTGCGCATCATGTTGACGATCCGCTGGTCGTGGGTGGCCATCACCACGGTGGTGCCGGTCTTGTTGATCCGGTCGAGCAGGCGCATGA
>DAINND010000022.1:0-17694 GCA_036736065.1 Ilumatobacteraceae bacterium | reverse complement strand
GGCGTGGCCGCGGTCGAGGCGCGCATCGCCGCGGAGCACGAACTCGTCGACCTGGGCGTGAACAACGCCGGCTGCGGCACCTCCGGTGCGTTCCACGAGCTCGACCGCGATCGGCTCGAAGGCGAGATCCGGCTCAACGTCGCAGCGCTCACCCGTCTCAGCCACGCCGCGCTGGCCACGATGGTCCCGCGCCGCCGCGGCTACCTGCTCAACGTGAGCAGTGTGGCGAGCTTCCAGCCGGCGCCGCGCCTCGCCGTCTACGCCGCCACCAAGGCATTCGTCACCAGCCTCAGCGAGAGCCTCCACGAAGAGGTGCGCGGCACCGGCGTGAAGGTGACGGCGCTGTGCCCGGGCCTGACGCGCACCGAGTTCCAGAGCGTCAGCAACTCCGAGAGCTACGCCGACACGTACCCCGAGTTCGCCTGGCTCGAGGCCGACAAGGTCGCCAAGGCGGCGCTCGCCGACATGGCTCGCGGCAAGCCGTTGTCTGTCCCCGGCGTGCTCTACCGGGGCCTGTCGGTCGCCACCGGCGTGACGCCACGCGGCCTCACTCGCCGGTTGTCCGGCCTCGTGCAGCGCGGCTGAACGCCACCCCGATCAGGCGTAGTCGATGGCTGCGTAGGTGGACAGCTTGTCGATGCGGTGCCGGGCTTCGATCAGCCGCACGGTGCCGCTGCGCGAGCGCATCACGAGGCTCTGCGTCTGCGCCCCACCCGGGCCGAAGCGGACACCGCGGAGCAGCTCGCCGTCGGTGATGCCGGTGGCGGCGAAGAACGTGTCGTCGCCGCGCACCAGGTCGTCGGTGGACAGCACGGCGTCGAGGTCGTAGCCGGCGGCGATCGCCGCGTCGCGCTCGGTCTCGTTGCGCGGCCACAGCTGACCCTGGATCTCGCCGCCCATGCACTTGAGCGCCGCTGCGGCGATGACCCCCTCGGGCGTGCCACCGATGCCGAACAGGACGTCGACGCCGGCGTCCGGCCAGGCAGTGGCGATGGCGCCGAAGATGTCACCGTCGGAGATCAGCTTCACCCGCGCCCCGCTCGCGCGGATCTCGGCGATGAGCTCCTCGTGGCGCGGGCGGTCGAGCACGACCACCGTCAGGTCGCGCACGCTCTCACCCTTGGCCTTCGCGATCCAGCGCAGGTTCTGCGTCGGCGACGCCGTGATGTCGATGGCCCCGACCGCGTCGGGCCCGACGGCCATCTTGCGCATGTAGAAGCACGGCCCCGGATCGAGCATGCTGCCGCGTGAGCTCACGGCGATCACGGAGATCGCGTTGGCTCGCCCCATCGCCGTGAGGCTGGTCCCGTCGATGGGATCGACGGCCACGTCGACGTGGGGCGCACTGCCGTCGCCGATCACCTCTCCGTTGTAGAGCATCGGCGCTTCGTCCTTCTCACCCTCGCCGATGACGACGATGCCGTCCATCGGCACGGTGGCGAGCACCGTGCGCATCGCGTCGACGGCAGCGCCGTCAGCGCCGATCTTGTCGCCGCGGCCGACCCAGCGAGCAGCAGCGAGGGCGGCGCTCTCCGTGACGCGGACGAGCTCCAGGGCGAGGTTGCGGTCGGGTGCACTCATCACTCGTCACCGTAGCCGCGTGAGCAGGCTCGGGATCAGGTCGATCGGCCCAGGTACAGTCGGGCATGTGATCCCCGTCGAGCTCTGTCTGGGCGGTGTCGAGCTGTCCGAGCCGCGCCTGGCCCCTGGCGGACGCTCCGTCGGGTACGTGCGCTCGTCCGAAGGCACCGCCGCCGTGGTGGTCCACGGCGTGGGCGAGGACGGCTCGATCGCGCCAGGCGTGGCCGTCGGGCACCCCGTGGCACCGCGTCCGGGTCGCGGCCTCGGTGGGGGGTGCTGGTGCTGGGCGGACGACGGAGCAGCGATCGTCCATGCCGGCGTCGACGGCAACCTGTGGTGGGTGCCGCTCGCCGGCGGGCCGGGTCGTCGGCTCACCGATCACGGCCCGGACCGGGTTGCGCAGGCGCCGGTCACCACACCCGACGGGTCGCGGGTCGTCTACGTGGTCGATCAGGCCGAAGTGTGGGCGGTCAGCTCCGCGGGTGACGATGCGCTCCGCCTCGACGACGGGACGGCCGACTTCTGCTTCGATCCGTGGCCGGCACCGTGTGGTTCGGGCGTGGTGTGGCTGGCGTGGAGCGTTCCCGACATGCCCTGGGACCGGGCGCGCGTCGTGCACCACACGTTCGACGGCGCCGTGATCGACGAGTTCCGACCTCCGAACAGCATCCAGCAGCCCCGCCTCCTGCCCGACGGCCGAGCAGTCGCGGTGCGCGACGACACGGGGTGGAGCAACGTCTGGGTCGACGACGGTCCACTCGTCGACGAGCCCGTCGAACATGCCGGCCCGACCTGGGGTCTCGGGCAGCGCTCCTACTGCTGGTCGCCCGACGGGCGATGGGTCGCCTTCACCCGCAACGAGGCCGGCTTCGGGCGGCTGTGCGTGGTGTCGATCGATGGTGGCCCCGTCTACGAGGTCGGGCGTGGCGTGCACGGGCAGCTGTCGTGGGAGGATGACCGACTGGTGGCCCTACGGACCGGGGCGCGCACGCCCACCCAGGTCGTGGCCTACGCCCACGACGGTGATCCGCGCGGCGCGTGGCGGCGTGAGGTCGTCGCCGGCGGCCCGGATGCGGGCTGGTCGAAGGTCGAGCTGGTCGAGCCGGAGGTGGTCGAGCTCATCGGTGCCGACGCAGCCCCCATCCACGCCAGGCTCTACCGAGCAGACGTCGACCAGGGGCGGATGATCTGCTGGTTGCACGGTGGGCCGACCGACCAGTGGCAGGTCACGTTCATGCCGCGCCTCGCCTTCTGGCGTTCACGCGGCTTCCACGTCCTCGTGCCCGACCACCGTGGCTCGACCGGCCACGGGCGCGACTACCAGCAGGCCCTGCGCGGCCGCTGGGGTGAGCTCGACGTCGCCGACGTGGTGGCCGCCGTGCGCGACGCGCAGTCGCGCGGCTGGGCCGACCCGGCGCGGACGGTGCTGATCGGTGGCTCGGCAGGAGGCTTCACCGTGCTCGGCGCGCTGCGCGCCGCCGCGGACCTCGCTGCGGCGGCCGTGGTCAGCTATCCCGTGTGCGACCTCGCCGACCTGGGCGAGCGCAGCCATCGTTTCGAGCGGCACTACACCGCCACCCTCGTCGGTGACCCGGCCGATCCTGTGGTCGCGGCGCGCTACCGGGACCGCTCCCCGGTCTGGTTCGCCGACCGCATCACCACGCCGCTGCTCGTCTTCCACGGCGAGGACGACCCCGTGGTCCCTGTCGCGCAGAGCCGACTGTTCGTGGAGCGGATGGCCGCGGTCGGCCGGGTCGACCACGCGCACCACGTCGAGCTGTGCGTCTATCCGGGTGAGGGGCACGGGTTCCGCCAGCGGGCGAACCAGCTCGACGAGTACGCGCGCATCGAGGCGTTCCTGCAGCGACACCTGCCGTGAGGAGCCAGTAGCGTCGTCGCGACCTGCGAATGCCGCGAGCGGAGCCCCCCACATGAACGACTGGAACCCCGACGACCCCGACGCCGAGCGTGTCCACTACGACATCTCGGCGTGGACGCTCGACCAGCAGACCGAGCTCGCCGCAGCGCTCGCCGACGCCGAGGTGCCCCACAGCTGGGACGGCACCGAACTGCTCGTGCCGATCGAGTTCGAGCCCACGGTCGACGCGATCACCGGAGAGCTCGAGGCGCGCCTCGGGATCACCTACGGCGAGGCGCCGCCGCCCGCGCACCTCGACGAGGGCACACCGCTCACCGAGTACCAGCTCGACGAGTGGGAGCCGGGCCAGGACGCAGTGCTCAGCCGGGCGCTCGCCGAGGCCGGCATCCCGCACCGTTGGGAGGGGACCGTGCTGCTCGTGCCGACGAGCGACGAGGCCGTGGTCGAGGCGCTGCTCGACGACATCGAGAGTGGTGAGCACATCGACCTCGGCGCCGACGGAGACGTCGACGGCGACGGCGTGGTGACCGACCTCGATGCCGAGGTGCTCACGACGTTCTTCCTCGCAGGCGAGAAGTTGCGCCGCAAGCCGCGTGACGCCGACGGGCTCGACCAGCTCCGCGAGGCGTCGGAGATCGCCGACCCGACCCGGCCGCCCTTCGGTGTGCAGCCACGGCTGTGGGAGCAGACCTGCCTGCTCGCGGATCGCATCGTCGAGGCGCTCGTGGGTGACGACGGTCCCGATCACGAGGCGGCCATGGCCGCCGCCGGTGACCTGCACGACTTGCTGCGCCCCTACGTCTGAGCCTGCCGTGCTGCTCGCCGAGCTCGAGATCTGGCACTCGCGACCCGTGGTGCCCACGCGCCGTGTCGCCCTCGGGAACCTCGTCCTCCCCGTCGACCCGGTGCCCGGCTTCGGCGGTCTGTTGCTCGCCGCGGTGATCGCCGCGCACCTCCACGAGGTCGACGACTATCTGCCCCCCCACATCCCCCGTCCCATCGTTCTGGTCGCGCCGGGCCTCGTGGTCGTGCTGCCGCGGCTGCGCTACCGCTACCATGTCGACCGGCACGGGCTGACGGTGAGCCACCACCGCCTCACCGGTGAGGGTGAGAACGTGACCTTCGAGCTGCAACCCCAGGGCGGCGGCCTGGTCCAGGTGCTCGGTGCCGTCTACGCCCTCGAGCGCCTCGACGTCTCGGCGCGGCGGTTGCTCGTGCCCACGCTGCACCGGGCGATGCGCTGGCGCGGCCCGATCGGACCGGCGTTCGTCGCCAACCTCGCCGGCTCGTCGGCCACCTCGCTGTCGGCGCTGGCCAACCCGCGTGCCTGGGCCCTCGACGTGCTCGGCTTCCCGGTCGGCACGGCGAAGGTGAGCAAGAAGGAGGTCACCGCCCGCTACCGCGACGGCCTGCGCCGGGTGCACCCGGACCACGGTGGGCAGGAGTCGGCCGCGAGCAAGGCGATCGCCGACCTCGCCGAGGCGCGACGCATCCTGTCGTCGTGAGCCGCCGGCGCACGCCCCGTCTCGTGCTGTTCCCCGGCGCGGGCGCGGAGCGGGACCACCCCTGTCTGGTGGCCATCGAGGAGCCGGCCCGTCCCCTACGCTGCGCGTGTCCCTTCCTCCCTCCCCGCCGCGCTGTCCGCCGCGCGCCCGACCGGGCCCCGGTGCTGCTCGACGCGGTGGTCACCGAGGTGGCCGCACTGCCGCGCGGCGCGTCAGCGGTGCTCGGCGGTCGCTCGATGGGCGGACGGATCTGCTCGATCGCCGTGGCCGACGGCATGGTGCGCGCCGCCGGGCTGGTGCTCGTCTCGTACCCGCTCCACCCACCCGGGCGACCCGAGCGGCTCCGGGTGGAGCACTTCGAGCGCATCGCGGTGCCGTGCCTGTTCGTGCACGGCACCGCCGACCCGTTCGCCACCCCCGACGAGCTGCTGACCTGGACGGCGAGGATCCCGGCACCGGTGAGCCACGTGTTCGTGACAGGTGGTCGCCACGAGCTGCGCGGCGCCGAGGCCCAGGTCGCCCACGCCGTGGCGACGTGGCTCGACGCGCGCTGATCCGAGACCGTCAGCGGGCTTCGGCCGCGGCCTCCGGCGCCTGGTCCTCGGGGTTCAGCTCCTCGAGCATCCGGTGGGCGGTCTCGGGGTAGCTGGTGAGCACGACGATGGCCGCCACCACCTGCCCGATCGCCATCACCGACATCACCGATCCGTAGCTCCAGCCCGCGTCGAGCATCGCCCCTGCGGCGAGCAGGCCGATGCTCCCGCCGAGCAGGGCCATTGCGGCGAGCAGCCCGCCGGCCTGGCCGCGGCGCCCGGTCGGGAACATCTCGGTGCGGTAGACCGCGAACGCCGGGTACGCGATGCCCGCGAGCAGGCCACCGGCGAACGCGGCCAACCACATCGGCCAGCCACCGACCCAGAACGACAGCGCCAACAGCGCCGTGGCCGCCGGCATCGCCGCAGCGAGCACCCGACGTCTGCCGGAGGTGGCGGCGATGCGCCCCCCGATCACGAACCCGACCGACGCCGGCGTCGCGGTGACGAGCGTGAACATGGCGATGCCCGCACCGGAGTAGTCGCGGACGTCGTCGAGGTAGCGGTTCTGGAAGTACGAGGCCGGTGCCACGAAGCAGTTCGCCGAGAACGCGACGGTGCCGATGGTGGCCAGCCTCCGCCGGTCGAGCCGACGGACGTGCAGACGGGCGGACTCGACGGCACGCGTGAAGCGCTGGGTCTCGGTGAGCCGGCGGGGGAGGTCGAGCGCCACCAGCAGCCACACGAGGGCGAGCACGTAGACGAGGCGCCAGCCCTGCGGGCCGAGGTCGGCGAGTGGGAGCGAGGCCACAGCCACGCCGGCCCCGAGGCCGCTGGCCATGGCCAGCACGCTCACCGCATAGGCCCGGCTGTTGCGCGGCATCTCCTCGGCCGCCATGACGGCGATGAGCAGGTCGAGCGCGATCGACAGCGGGCGCCCGACGGCCTGCGAGATCGTGAGCACCCAGAAGTTCGGCGCCAGCGCCCCGAGCGCGGCGCACACCGGCGCCGCCCAGGCGAGCATCAGCATGACCCGCCGTCGGCCGATCCGGTCGGCGAGGAGGGTGAACGGCAGCGCGATCAGGATCCCGAGGCGGACGATCACACCGGCCACACCTTGGGCTCCCTCGCTGATGCCGAACTCGGCGGCGGCGAAGTTGACGGTCTGGGTGAACAGCGTGTTCCCGAAGGCCGCCGACATGGACGCGGCGCCGAGCAGCCCGAGCAGCAGGAGGTGATGAGGGGTGAGCCGATCGGGGGGTGCCCAGGCGGGCGGGTTGCCCGTGCCGGCGGTGCGCAGGCGCAGCGCGCGACGCACGCCGGGCTGGAAGATCCAGCCGAACCAGGGAACCACGAGGCGGTACTCGGTGCGGTCCACCACCCGGTCGGGGTCGCGCGTGACGACCCGCCGGTAGTGCTCGAACGGACCTTCGGCCTGCTCGATCTGCTCGTCGTCGGGCCGGTCCTCGTCGGGTCGTGCGGGGTGTTCGAGCAGCAGGCCACGACGGGGTCGACGCGCCGTGGCCTCGTCGGTCGGTGACCAGATCCGTTCGACGACGCGCGGGGAACGGGCCACGGGTCCAGCGTACTCAGGGCATACTGGAGGGCCATGTCCGAGCCGACCGACCAGCGCGAGGACTGTTGCATCACGGTGCGGCAGTCCGGTCCCCTCGTGGGGACGGTGCAGATCCCGGGTGCGAAGAACTCGGTGCTCAAGCTGATGGCGGCCACCCTGTTGGCCGACGGTGACCACGTGCTCACCAACGTGCCCGACATCATCGACGTCGGGGTGATGTCCGAGCTGCTCGCCGCGCTCGGGGTGTCGACCGTGGCGCGGGGCGAGGGCACGATCACCCTGCGCAACGAGGGTCGGCTGCGCCCCGTGGCGCCGCTCGAGCTCGTGGAGCGGATGCGGGCCTCGATCAACGTGCTCGGTCCGCTGATCGGTCGCTGCGGCCGCGTCCGTCTGGCGATGCCGGGCGGTGACGACTTCGGGTCGCGCCCGATCGATCTGCACCTCAAGGGCTTGGCTGCGATGGGCGCCTCGATCGAGGTGGGGGACGGCTACGTCGAGGCGTCCACCGGTTCGCGCCGCCTGCACGGCGCCGAGATCGAGCTCGACTTCCCGAGCGTGGGTGCGACCGAGAACCTGGTGATGGCTGCTGTGCACGCCGATGGGGTGACGATCATCGACAATGCGGCGCGGGAGCCGGAGATCGCCGACCTGTGCCACATGCTCGTCGCGATGGGCGCCCGCATCGACCGCATCGGCACCGGCACGCTCCGCGTCGAGGGGGTCGAGCCCGGCTCGCTGTCGGCCACTGCGCACCGGACCGTGGCCGACCGGGTGCAGGCGGCCACCTACCTCGCTGCACTCGGTGTGTGCGGTGGCGAGCTCACCTTGCGCGGGGCCCGCCCGGACCACATGGGCAGCCTGTTGCGTCGCCTCGTCGACATGGGTCTCGAGATCGATCCGGGGTGCGACGAGCTGACGGCTCGCTTCAGCGGTCGGCTGCGCTCCGTCGACATCGCCACGTTGCCCTACCCGGGGGTGGCGACCGACTACAAGCCGCTCATCGTGACGATGCTGACCGTGGCCGACGGGACGTCGATCGTGACGGAGAACCTGTACCCGGGCCGCTTCCGCTACGTGGAAGAGCTGCACAAGCTGGGTGCGAACATCGCCACCGAGGGCCATCATGCGGTCGTGCGGGGCGTGCCCCACCTGGTGGGCGCGACCGTGCGCGCCCACGACATCCGCGCCGGCGCCGCGCTGGTGGTCGCCGGTCTGGCCGCGCAGGGCGCCACGACCATCCACGGCCTCGAGCACATCGATCGTGGCTACGACGACCTCGTCGGCCGCCTCGCCGCCGTCGGGGCGCCGATCGAGCGGACCTAGGCCGAGGCGGGCGGGCCGTCGTCGGTCGGCGGCGCGGGGATGGCTCGCTCGGCCGGGAGCATCGGCCCGGTGCGCTCGACGCGGCGCTTGATCAGCGCGAGCAGCCCGATCACGACCGCGATCGGGACGAGGACGAAGAGGAGCTCGTCCCACCCGCCCTGGTGGGCGAGCAGGCCGGGTGCGGCTGCCACGTCACACCACCTCGAGCACGAGGATCACGTCATGCGTCTCGTGGCTCTCGAGCTCGAACCGGCCGGGTGTGTCGGCGGTGAAGGTGAACGTCGCCGGCTGGCCGGCGGGGATCTCCTGGCCGTCGCCGAGGTCGTAGCCGTGCAGGTGGAACTCGTCCGCGCTGGCCGGGTTGACGATCGTGATGGTGACGAGTGAACCGACCGGCACGGTGTCGACCCGGTCGGGGCCGGCGTCGACGCCGACGGTGACGGAGATCGCGACCGGAGCCGGACCGGTCGGGGCCTCGGTGGTGCTCGGCGCGGCCGTCGATGTGGGCAGGTCGGCGGTGTCGGGCGGTGGTGGTGTGCTGACCGGGAGATCGGCGGTGTCCGGGGTCGGGGGGAGCGTCAGCTGCACCGTCGTGGTGGCGGCGGAATCGACGACCGGGCTCTCCTCGTCGCCGCCGCAGGCGGCCACGACCGTGAGCAGCACTGCGGCGCCGACCAGGGAGGGAATGCGGCGCCGGTGTGACGGGGTTTCCATGAGTAGTCATCGTATTGGCCGCCCTGCTTGAATGACGGGCGACCGTCCCCAGGAAGTCGTCACACATGCTCCGTCCCCGAGTCGAGGAAACCATCGAGGTCATCCGCCCCGCGCTGCAGGCCGACGGCGGTGACATCGTGCTGCGCGACGTCGACGAGACCACCGGCGTGGTGTCGGTGACGCTCGTCGGGGCCTGTGGCACCTGCCCGGCGAGCACCCAGACGTTGAAGGCCGGCATCGAGCGGATCATGCGCGACCGCATCGATGGTGTGACCGAGGTCGTCAACGTCGACTGACGTCGTCGTCGTGCCATGGCCCGCCGCTCCGATCCTCCCGCCGAGCTCTTCGCTGCTGCCCGCGGTGGCGACCGCGGCGCGCTCGCCCGGTTGCTCTCGCTCATCGAGCGCGGCGGCGACGAGGCCCGCGAGATCGGTCGCCTGAGCTACCCGCTCGGCGGGACCGGCTACACCGTCGGTCTCACCGGAGCGCCCGGCGCAGGCAAGAGCACACTCACCAGTGCGCTCATCGGCCACCTGCGCGCCCAGGAGCTCGAGGTCGCGGTGCTCGCGATCGACCCGTCCTCGCCCTTCACCGGTGGTGCGATCCTGGGCGACCGGGTGCGGATGCAGGACCACGCCACCGACCCCGGCGTGTTCATCCGCTCCATGGCCACGCGCGGCCATCTCGGCGGCCTCGCGCTGGCCACTCCCGCGGCGGTCCGGTTGCTCGACGCGATCGGCCGGCGCTGGAGCCTGGTGGAGACCGTCGGTGTCGGCCAGGTCGAGGTCGAGATCGCCGGCAAGGCCGACACGACCGTGGTGGTGCTCAACCCCGGCTGGGGCGACAGCGTCCAGGCCAACAAGGCCGGGCTGATGGAGATCGCCGACGTGTTCGTCATCAACAAGGCCGACCGCAAGGGTGTCGACGAGACCCGCCGCGACATCGAGCAGATGCTCGACCTGTCCGACCTGCCCCACGACGCCTGGCGACCGCCGATCATCCCCGTCGTCGCCACCGAGCGCAGCGGGGTCGACACGCTCTGGTCGACCATCGCCGAGCACCGGGCGTTCATCGAGGCCAACGGCGAGCTGGCCCGCCGGCGCGAGTTCCGCCTGCGCGAGGAGCTGCGCGAGATCGTCGCCCGCCGCCTCGAGCAGCGGGCCCGGGAGATCACGACCGGTGAGCGGTGGGACGACCTGCAGCACCAGGTCGTCGAGCGCACCCTCGACCCGTGGGGCGCCGCCGACGAGATGCTGCGCAGCGTCGGCGCCTGAACGAACTAGCGTCGCCTCCATGGCCGGTCTCGTCAGATGCGAACGGCGCGACGACGGGGTGGCCGTCGTCACGCTCGACAACCCCAAGGTGAACGCCCTCTCGCAGGAGGTGCTCGCCGACCTGCGTGAGGTCGTCGAGCAGCTCACCGTAGATCCGCCGGGGGCCGTCGTGATCACCGGTGGCGAGCGCATCTTCGCTGCCGGCGCCGACATCTCGCAGTTCGGTGGCCCGGCCGAGGCCGAGACGATCGGCCACGGCTTCCACAGCACGCTCGACGCGGTGGCCGCCATCCCGCGGTTCGTCATTGCAGCCGTCAGCGGCTACGCGCTGGGTGGTGGCTGCGAGCTGGCGCTCGCCTGCGACTATCGGATCGCCGGCGAGAAGGCCGTGTTCGGCCAGCCCGAGATCCTGCTCGGCATCATCCCCGGTGGCGGTGGCACGCAGCGCCTGCCACGGGCGGTGGGCGCCAGCCGGGCCAAGGAGATGATGATCACCGGTCGCCAGGTGAGAGCCGACGAGGCGCTGCGCATCGGCCTCGCCGACGAGGTGGTGCCGAACGAGGTGCTGCACGAGCGGGCGCTGGCGCTCGCTGCCGAGGTGGCCCGCGGTGCGCTCCAGGCGCAGGCGCTGGTGAAGCGCGCCGTCGACGAGGGCCTCGATGCGACACTGGCGGACGGCCTGCTGCTCGAGCGACGGTTGTTCACCGAGGTGTTCCACACGGAGGACTCGCAGATCGGTGTGCAGAGCTTCCTGGCCAACGGCCCGGGCAAGGCCGAGTTCACCGGCCGCTAGCGATCAGCCTGCCCACATGGCGCGGCCCAGCTCGACCGGGCTGAGCAGCCCGTCGTGGCGGGGCAGCACGCGGACGGTGAGCCCGTAGGGGCCTGCGGCGGGCGGCCGGCAGTCGGCCTCCCAGACACCCTCACCGACGTCGCGCATGGTGACGACCTGGGCCGTGGGCGCCAACGTCCCCCCGGTGTCGGTGGACCCGTGCAGCAGCTCGACGGTGACGTCGTGCGGGGCGAGACGGCCGAGGTCGAGGCGTGCCCGCACGCAGCGCAGCTCACCGGGCACGGCGTCGCCGTGGCCGGCGTCGACGTCGACGATCGCCACCGTCGACCAGGCCTCCGCGACGTGGCGCTTCCACGACGCCAGGTCGCGGGCGCGTGCCCAGCCGTCGGCTGCGACGGCGCGGGCGCTCGCCGCCGCCGGCTCGTACATGCCGCTCGTGTAGTCGCGCACCATCCGCGCCGCGGTGACGAACGGGCCGAGGGACGCCCAGTTGTGCTTCACCATGCGGGCCCAGCCGACCGGGACGCCGCTGTGGTCGCGGTCGTGGAACAGCGGCACGATCTCACGCTCGAGCAGCGCGAACAGGTGGGCGCCCTCGCGTGCGTCGCGTCGCGCCGGGTCGGGATCGTCGTCGGCCGAGACGATCGCCCAGCCGTTGCTCCCGTCGAAGCACTCGTCCCACCAGCCGTCACGGATGCTGCAGTTCAGCGCGCCGTTGAGCGCAGCCTTCATGCCGCTGGTGCCGCAGGCCTCGAGCGGGCGCCGCGGGTTGTTCAGCCAGACATCGCAACCCTGGTACATCATCCGCGCCACGGCCATGTCGTAGTCGGGGACGAAGACGAAGCGGTGTGCCACGTCGAGGTGACGGGCGAAGCGCTCGATGTCGCGGATCATCTCCTTGCCGGGGTGGTCGGCCGGGTGCGCCTTGCCGGCGAACACGAACTGCACGGGTCGATCGGCCGAGCGGAGCAGCTCGCGCAGCCGGTCGGGTTGGCTGAGCAACAGCGTGGCTCGCTTGTAGGTGGCGAAGCGGCGGGCGAAGCCGATGGTGAGCGCCTCGGGGTCGAGCACGTCGTCGCCGAGATGGGAGCGGACGCCGTCGACGAGCGCGGCCCGGCCGACGCGCCGTGCGCCCCACACATCGGTGTCGGCGAGGTCGTGCACGCGGGCCCAGGCCGTGGCGTCGGCGCCGTCCCACACCCCGCCCACACTGCGGCGCAACAGGGCATCGACGTGGTCACCCACCCAGGTGTGCGCGTGCACGCCGTTGGTGATCGAGCGGATCGGCACCTCGTGGGTGGGGATGTCCGGCCACAGCCCCCCGAACATCTCGCGGCTCACGGCCCCGTGCAGGCGGGCCACCCCGTTCGACCGACCGGCCAGCCGCATGCCCATCACCGCCATGTTGAACCGGCTGTCCGGGTCGTCGGCGCGGTGGCCGAGGGCCAACAGCTCGTCGATGCCCACACCGCACGACGCGGCGAACGCGGCGAAGTAGCGCTCCATCAGCTCGTGCTCGAACCGGTCGATGCCCGCCGGCACCGGTGTGTGGGTGGTGAACACCCCTCCGGCGCGGACCGCCTCGACGGCTTCGGAGACGCTCAGGCCGTCGGCCACCAGCTCGCGGATGCGCTCGAACGACAAGAACCCGGCGTGGCCTTCGTTGGTGTGGAACACCTGTGGCGCGAGGCCGAGGGCGCGCAGCACCCGCACCCCGCCGATGCCGAGCACGATCTCCTGGCGGAGGCGGTGCTCGGCGTCACCGCCGTAGAGGCGGTCGGTGATCGAGGCTCCGGCCGGGCTGTTGCCCTCGACCGCCGTGTCGAGCAGGTAGAGCGGCACCCGACCGACCTGCACCCGCCAGGCGCGCACGGTGACCGGGTCGCCGGCGAGGTCGACCACCACGCGCACCCCGGTGTCGACGATGGGCAGGCTGGTCGGGTCGAGCCGCGGGAACCGCTCGACCTGGTAGCCCTCTGCGTCGAGGCGCGGGCGGAAGTAGCCCTCGGCGTAGAGCAGGCCGACGGCGACCACGGGCACACCGAGGTCGCGCGCCGCCTTCAGATGGTCGCCGGCGAGGACGCCGAGGCCGCCGCTGTACTGGGGCAGCGTCTCGCTCAGGCCGAATTCGGGGGAGAAGTAGGCGACGAGGTCGAGCGGCGAGCCGTCGCGGCCCTGGAACCCGCGGGCCTCGTCGAGCGCCCGCCCGAGGCGAGCCTGGGCCGCGGCCGTGCCGGCGGCGATCTCGTCGTCCGCGGCGAGCTGTGCCCACCGGTCCGCCGAGATGGCTGCCACCAGCCGGCGCGGGTCGTGCTCGCACGCCTGCCACGCCTCGGGGTCGAGCCGGGCGAAGAGATGGCGCGTCTCGCGGGCCCAGGTCCAGTGCAGGTTCGTGGTGAGCTCGTGGAGGGCAGCGAGCGCCGGTGGCACGGCGGGGTGGACGGTGAACTGGCGGACTGCTCGCATGCGGGCCGAGGGTACCCGACGTCCCCGCCCCTGAGGCCACGAGCGGCCCGCGAGCGGCCTAGCGGCGGGCGGTGGCGTAGACCTCGACCGTGGCAGCGGCGATGGCGTCCCAGCTGTAGCGGTCGGCGATCAACTGTGCGGCGGTGCGGCGCATCGCGTCGGCCCGAGCCGGATCGGTGAGCACCTCGCGGATGCGTGCGGCGAGGTCGTGGTGGTCGCCCGGCTCGAACAGCAGCCCGGCCCCGGTTCCCTCGACGATCTCGGCCAGGCCACCGGTGCGGGCCACGATGGTCGGCGCGCCGGCGGCCATGCCCTCGAGGGCCACGATCCCGAACGGCTCGTAGAGCGAGGGGATGATCACGCATCCGGCGCGGGCGAGGATGGAGCGCAACTCCTCGTCGGACACGAACCCGGCGAGGTCGACGATGTCGCCGACACCCTCCATGTCGACCTGTGTCTGCAGCTCGGGCAGGTAGCTGCCGCGGCCGGCGATCACGGCGCGCAGCCCGGGGAGCTCGGCGCGCAGCTCGGCGACCGCGCGGACGAGCACCTGGAAGCCCTTCTCGTACTGCACCCGTCCCCAGGCCACGACCAAGGGCTCGCGCTCGTTCGGGCCGGCGCCCACATCGGACGGGGCCCAGCGCGCCGGGTCGACGCCGTTGGGGACGAGGTGGACCTTCTCGAGCGGGAGCTCGAACCCGCTCACCACCTCACGGACCATGAACCTCGAGCAGGCGATCACCTCGCGTGCCTGGTAGGTGAGCCACCACTCGACCGCGTTGATCGCGGCCGGCATGCCGGGAGGGACGTGACCACCGTGCCGCCCGCGCTCGGTCGCGTGGATCGTGGCCACCAGCGGCACCTGCCAGAGCGCCTTGAGCGTGTCGCCGGCCCAGGCGACGAGCCAGTCGTGCGCGTGCACGACGTCGGGCCGCCAGTCGCCGAGACGGGCCGCCAGACCGACCAGGTGGTGGTTGGCGGACGCCATGCGCGCGACCAGGTCGCTGTCGGGCAGCCAGGGCAGGTCGGCGCTGGCGCGCAGCACGCGCACGCCCTCGAGCATCTCGTCGTCCGGCGCTGCCGTCACTCCGTGCTCGTGGCGCTGAAGGGTGAGCACCACCACCTCGTGCCCGGACCTGGCCATCGCCCGGGCGAGGCCGTCGGCATGGGCAGCGATCCCGCCGACGACGAACGGCGGGTACTCCCACGTCAACATCACCACGCGCATCGCTGTCGACGGTAGCCGCCCCGTCAGGTCGGTCGCGTACGCTCGGCGTCGTGCTGCTGGGCGAGTTCGACCTCCACCTGATCGGGGAGGGCAGGCACCGTCGTCTGTGGGAGGTGCTCGGCGCCGTGGTCGTCGACGCGGCGACCACGCGCATCGCGGTGTGGGCGCCGTCGGCTCGTCGGGTCGAGGTGCTCGGTGACTGGAACGCGTGGCAGGGCGAGGACCTCGAGCCCCAGGGGACCTCCGGCATCTGGGCGGCGCAGACGCGGGCGCGGCCCGGGCAGTGCTACAAGTTCCGGGTGACCGGCGCCGACGGAGCGGTGGTGATGAAGGCCGACCCGATGGCCCGAGCGGCCGAGCGGCCGCCCTCGGACGCGAGCGTCGTCACCGGGCCCAGCAGCCATGTCTGGACCGATGGCGACTGGTGCGCCGCCAGGGCGACGCAGCCGGCCCCGCTGCGGATCTACGAGGTCCACCTGGGCTCGTGGCGCAGCGAGCTCGTCTCCTACCGCGACATCGCCCCTGCGCTCGCCGAGCACGTCGCTGCGCTGGGCTTCACCCATGTGGAGCTGCTGCCGATCGCCGAGCACCCCTACAGCGGCTCGTGGGGCTACCAGGTCAGCGGGTACTACGCACCCACGGCCCGGTTCGGCAGCCCCGACGACGTCCGCGCCCTCGTCGACACGCTCCACGCCCACGGCATCGGCGTGATCCTCGACTGGGTGCCCGCCCACTTCCCGCGTGACGCCTGGGCGCTGGCCCGCTTCGACGGAACCCCGCTCTACGAGCATCCCGATCCGCGTCGTGGCGAGCATCCGGACTGGGGCACGCTGGTGTTCGACTACGGCCGGCCGGAAGTGCGCAACTTCCTCGTCGCCAACGCCCTGTACTGGTTCGACGAGTTCCATGTCGACGGCCTGCGCGTCGACGCGGTGGCGAGCATGCTCTACCTCGACTACTCCCGCGGCCCGGGGGAGTGGGCGCCGAACGAGCACGGCGGGCGCGAGCACCTCGAGGCCGTCGAGCTGCTGCGCCAGGTGACGACCGCCGTGCGCGACGAGGTGCCGGGAGCGCTGCTGGTGGCCGAGGAGAGCACTGCGTGGCCGGGGGGCACCCATCCGGTCGACGAGGGCGGCCTCGGCTTCACCCACAAGTGGAACATGGGTTGGATGCACGACACCCTGCACTACCTGGCCAAGGACGCGGTGCACCGTCGATGGCACCACCACGAGCTCACCTTCGGCCTGCTCTACGCCTTCGGCGAACGGTACGTGCTGCCGCTCAGCCATGACGAGGTGGTGCACGGCAAGGGCAGCCTGGTCGCGAAGCTGGCCGGCGACGACTGGCAGCGCTTCGCCACCCTGCGCGCCCTCTACGGCTGGATGTGGGCGCTCCCGGGCGCACCGCTGGTGTTCATGGGGTCCGAGCTCGCCCCGTGGACCGAGTGGGACGAGGCCGGCTCGTTGCCGTGGCACCTGCTCGAGCACACCGCGCACCGCGGGGTCCGCGACCTCGTCGCCGCGCTCAATGCTGCGGCCGACGCATGGCCTGCGGTGTGGGAGCGTGACGACGACCCCTCCGGCTTCGAATGGCTCGACGCCGACGACGCCGAGCACTCGGTCTACGCGTTCACCCGCTGGGCCATCGACGGGCTCCACGCCGTGGTGTGCATCGCCAACTTCACGCCGGTGCCGAGGCCTGGCTACCGGGTCGGGCTGCCGTGGGCCGGCGAGTGGGACGTGGTGGTCGACACCGACGCTGCGTGGTGCGGCGGCAGCGGGTCGCGTGGTGGGGCGTCGAGCCTGCAGGCCGAGGTGGCCATGCCCTGGCAGGGGCGGCCGGTGTCGTCTCAGCTCGACCTGCCGCCGCTCGGGGTCGTGTGGCTGGCGGCGCACCGTCCGGCTGGGCGGCCATGACGGGCCCGCGTGCCGTGCTGCGCGACCCGCAGTTGCGCTCCGTGGTGCTCGCCTGCGTCACCCTCGGCGCGGCCGTCGGCGTGTTCGCCGTGTCGTTCGGGGTCGGTTCGGTCGCCGCCGGGGCGAGCGTCGCCCAGACGTGCGCGCTCTCGCTGCTGGTGTTCACCGGCGCCTCCCAGTTCTCGGCGGTGAGCGTCATCGGCGCAGGTGGCTCGCCGCTGGCAGCACTGTCCGGTGCGCTCGTGCTGGCGGCGCGCAACGGTGTCTACGGCCTGACGATGGGCCGGCGCATCCCTGGCCGTCTGGGCACGCGGCTCATCGCAGCCCAAGTGACCATCGACGAGTCGACGGCGATGGCCGTCGCCCAGGACGACCCTCGCGCCCAGCGTGCCGCGTTCTGGATCACCGGCGTGAGCGTGTACGTCTGCTGGAACCTCGGCACGTTGCTCGGCGCCCTGGCCGGCCGGGCGATCGATCCGCTCACCTACGGCCTCGATGCGGCCTTCCCGGCAGGGTTCGTGGCGATGCTGTTCCCGCTGCTGCGCACCCGGAGGGGTCTGCTCGCGGCCGTGCTCGGGGCGGTGATCTGCCTCGTGCTGATCCCCGTCACGCCGGTCGGTGTGCCCATCCTGTGCGCCTCGCTCGCCGTGCTGGTCGGGGTGCCGAGCGAACCCGTCGAGCCGCTGGCGGCGGAGGTCGCCCGATGAGCTGGTGGTTCGTCCTGGCCCTCGCGGTGGGCGCGTATGCGTTCAAGGTGCTCGGGTTCATCGTGCTCGGTGGGCGCACCCTGCCCCCGGTGCTCGAGCGCTGCCTGGCGCTCATCCCCGCTGCGCTGATCGCCGCCCTCGTGGTGAAGGACACGTTCTCGACGGGACAGGACCTGGTGCTCGATGCTCGGGCGGCCGG
>DAINND010000021.1:0-17813 GCA_036736065.1 Ilumatobacteraceae bacterium | reverse complement strand
TCATCTCCGGCGGCGTGAACATCTACCCGCAGGAGGCCGAGAACGTCCTCGTCACCCATCCCAAGGTGGTCGACGTCGCCGTGTTCGGCGTGCCCAACGACGACTTCGGCGAAGAGGTCAAGGCCGTCGTGCAGCCGGTGGAGATGCCCGCCGACGCCGAGGCGGCCAAGGCGCTCGAGCGCGAGCTCATCGCGTTCTGCCGATCGGAGCTCGCCGACGTGAAGTGCCCGCGGAGCGTCGACTTCCGGGTCGAGCTCCCACGGCATCCGACCGGCAAGCTCTACAAGCGCCTCCTCAAGGACGAGTACTGGAAGGACGCCGGCCGTAGCATCTGACCGGAGGCCCGCGGTGACCTCCGGGGCCGTGCTGTCGGCCGTCGGCGTCCGCTGGGACCGCCTGACGGTCACCATGGTGCTGTCGTTCTTCGTGCTCGTGGCCGGCCTGAGCGTCGGCCTCGTGCTCGGTGAGCTGCGCGACGAGCTCGGCCTGTCCGGACTGGTCGCCGCGGCGCACGGCTCGACCTTCGGGATCGGGCTGCTCGCGATGGGTGCCCTCGGGGTGGGCATCGTCGGACGTGTCGGGAGGTCCGTCGCGTTCTGGTCGACCTGCGGGGTCATCGTCGTCGGCGTGACCGTGCTGTGCCTCGGTCGTGCGTGGTGGGTCACGCTCGGTGGCACCGCGATTGCCGGTGTGGCCTGCGCGCTGCTGGTCCTGCTCGCCCCCGGGATCGTGGCCGCCCCCCACGGCGAGGGGTGGGTGCACACCTTCGCCGCCGTCAACGGCGTACCTGGCTTCGCGGGTGTCACCTTCTCACTGGTGGTCGGCGCAGCCATCGCTGCGGGCATCTCGTGGCGAGCGCCGTACCTGGGTCTGACCGTGCTCTTCGCCCTCGCGCTGGTGCTCGTCGGCCGACGGGTGCGCCTTCCCGGCGGGGCGCCGCCCAGGGCGTCGGCGGTCTCACTGGTCCGCAGGTCCGGCACACGCCGCCCGTTCGTCGACGTCGTGCACGCCGTGCTCTCGGAGTTCCCCTTGGGTGTCTGGGCGGTCGTGGTGCTCAAGGAGGTCGGCGGCGCATCCGGCGGAGCGGCCGCAGCGCTCGGCGCCGTGTGGGGCCTGAGCATCATGGCCTCACGCCTCGCCCTCCCGCGGATCACGGCGCTCGCCGGCCCGTGGACCGCCACCCTCGGCTACGCGGCTGTCGCCCTCGGATCGGGACTGGTGTGGCTCGGTCCTGGTCTCACCGTGCGCGTGCTCGGCATCGTGGTCGCCGGGCTCGGCACGGGCCCGCTCTACCCGCTCGCCGTCGAGCGTCTCTACGCGCAGGTGGATGCCGACACCGTCAGCCTCGGCGCCGTCACTGCGCTGGCGTCGGGCGTCGCGATCACCACCGGCCCTCTGCTCGTGGGCATCCTCGCCGACGTGGTCGGGTTGCGCCACGCCGTGCTCGTCGTCACCGCCCTCGGGGTCGCCGGCGTGCTGCGCTCGCGACCGCTGACCGACCCGCGGGGGCAACGGCCAGGCACTGGTGCGAGCTCAACGGGCTGAGTGGTGCAGCATGTCGATCCACGAAGCGAGCAACCTCGACTGCGCACCGCCCCAGCGGGGGGCATGGGCGTGCTGGACGACATCGGCGAACTGGTCGAGCATCTCGCCGTAGGCGTCGGCGCCCGGGACCGCGACGTCGAGCGTGCGGTCGTTGCGACCGACGACAGTGAGGACGGAGTCCGTCGGCGGCCCGGGCGCCATCTGGTCGGCGATCACGATGGAGCCCTGTGTGCCCGTGAGCTGCAAGGAACGTCGATTGACCGACTCGAAGGAGACCTCGAACGTCGCCCGCAGCCCCATGTCGAGGGCGAGCCAGCCCGTCATCGAGATGTCGACCCCGTGCTCGTTGCGGACCGCTGAAGCGGCGACGGCCAGGGGGGCACGCGGCGCGAGCAGCAGCACGGGGCCGAGACAGTAGATGCCGACGTCGAACAACACCCCGCCCCCACGGGCGTCGAAGCGGTGGTCGGCAGGTCGATCGAGCGCGAAGGAGAAGCCGGCGTGGGAGAACCGGAGCTCCCCGAGGTGCTCACGCACCAGCTCGAGCAGGACCTGGGGGCGCGGATGGTGTGGCCACATGTAGGCCACGACGAGCGCCCGGCCGGCCGACTCGGCGGCCTCGAAGACCTCGTCGGTGTGCTCCGGCGACATCGTCAGAGGCTTCTCGCACAGGACGTGCTTGCCGGCCTCGAGCGCTGCAAGGATCCAGCGGCGGTGGCCATCGTTGGGCAGGGGGATGTAGACCGCGTCGACATCGGACCGAGCGAGCAGCTCGGCGTACGGCCGGTCGGAGCCGTCCGCGTCGCGGCTCGCTTCGGCCACCACCGTGTGGCGTGCACGCGCCTGCAGCGGCGGGAGGACCTTGCCCCGGTAGATGCGCGACGACGCACCGAGCACTCCCCAGCGGAGCGCCTCAGGCACTGAGGATCACCATCCTGATCTCCGTCATCTCCTGGATCGTGAAGGCAGGGCCCTCTCGGGTGTTCCCGCTGTCGCGCAGGCCGCCGTAGGGCTGCTGGTCGGCGCGGAACGTCGGCACGTCGTTGACGACGACGCCTCCGAAGTCGAGCTCGCGCACCGCACGCAGCGCTCCGGACAGGTCGGGGGTGAAGATCGCCGCCTGCAGGCCGTACTCGGTGTCGTTGGCCAGTGCGATCGCCTCGTCGAGCGTGTCGTAGGCGGTGATGGTCACCACCGGGCCGAACACCTCCTTCGCGCAGACCTTCATCTCGGGCCTGGCGTCGGCCAGCACCGTCGGGAGCAGCACGCCATCGAGGTGACGGCGCCCACCGGTGAGCACACGCGCCCCCTCGGCCTGCGCCTCGGCGATCCACGACTCGACGCGCTCGGTCTCGGCCGCCGAGATCAGCGCGGACACATCGGTCGCCTCGTCGAGCGGGTCGCCGACCACGAGCGACTCGACGTGCGCGACCAGCGCCTCGGTGAAGTCAGCCTCGAGGCTTCGATGGACAAGGATGCGCTGGGTGGAGATGCAGCTCTGCCCGGCGTGGCTGAAGCCGGCCACCTTGATCTTCGCCGCAGCGGACCCCCAGTCGCTGCCCGGCTCGATGATGATGGGTGCGTTGTTGCCGAGCTCGAGGCCGACCCGCTTGCGCGGCGCCCGGGCGCGGATCGCCCAGCCCACCTCGGGTGAGCCGGTGAAGGTGATGAGGGCGACGTCCGGATGGTCGACGAGGGCGTTGCCGACGGTGGAGCCCCCACCGGTGACGACCTGCAGGTGCTCGGCCGGAAGGCCACACTCGTCGACCAGCATCTGGGCCAGCGCGAGTGAGCTGAACGGCGTCTGGCTCGCAGGCTTGAGCACGACCGGACAGCCAGCCGCGATCGCGGGGCCGAGCTTGTGGGCCACCAGGTTGAGCGGGAAGTTGAACGGAGCGATCGCACCGACGACCCCGATCGGCACCCGGAGGGTGAAGCCGAGCTTGCCTTCTCCCGCAGGGATGGCGTCGAGCGGAACCATCTCACCCGCAAAGGTGCGCGCCTCGGCAGCGGAGAAGCGGAAGGTCCCGGCCGCGCGTTCGGCCTCCACGCGGGCGGTCTTCAGCGGCTTCGCGGCCTCGCGGGCGATGATCTCGGCGAACTCGTCACGCCGTGCGGTGAGACGCTCGGCGGCACGATCGAGGATCTCCGCACGTCTCCATGCCGGAAGCGCACCCCGGACGAGCGCCGCCCTGGCCGTAGCAACGGCTCGATCGACGTCAACAGCGCTGTGGCTCGGGATCTCACCGATCACCGAGCCGTCGTAGGGGGAACGGACGACGATCGTCTGTGGCGTGGGGGTCGACATGCTGCCGAACGCTAGTGCGCGCCATGATGTCGGCATGCCCTCCACACGGCACCCCTTCCTCGACTGGCACGGACCGCTGCCCTTTGCCCACCGCGGTGGCGCGAGCGACGTCCCGGAGAACACCATGCCGGCCTTCGAGTACGCCGTGGAGCTCGGCTTCCGCTACCTCGAGACCGACGTCCAGGTGACTGCCGACGGCGTGCTCGTCGCCTTCCACGACGACGACCTGCAGCGCACCTGCGGCCGTCCCGGCAGGATCAGCGAGCTCCCGTGGTCGGAGGTGCGCGAGGCTCGCGTGGCTGGCGTCGCCCCGATACCCCTGCTCGCGGACCTGCTCGGCGCGTGGCCGGACGTGCGGCTGAACATCGACTGCAAGTCCGATGCCGCGGTGCCCGCCCTGGTCGAGACCCTTCGCCGGGCTGCAGCGCTCCCGCGCGTGTGCGTCGGTGCGTTCAGCGACCGACGGATCCGGCGCATCCGCTCGATGCTCGGGCCGGAGCTGTGCAGCGCCCTCGGGCCGGCGGGCGTGGCCGCCCTGCGCTTCGGAGCGCCGACTCCCCCTGGTGCGCACACGGCCCAGGTGCCGGTGCGCCAAGGCCGTCTCACGATCGTCGACGAGCGCTTCGTCGACCGCGCCCATCGTCGTGGCATCGAGGTGCACGTGTGGACCGTCGACGAGCCCGAGGAGATGGAGCGACTGCTGGACATCGGCGTCGACGGATTGATGACCGACCGGCCGACGGTGCTGCGCGACGTCCTCAGCGACCGCGGCCACTGGCGGCCGTGAGCCGAACCCGAGCTGCCGCGACCGGAAGCACCGCACCCGCGACGACCGCCACCCACACCCCGAGGCCGAGAGCGACCCCGGAGCGGCTTGCGGACACGATGAGCACCATCGCAACGCCGCCGACGTAGACAGCAACGACCGCTGCGCACACGAGCGCCCAGCCGGGCCGACCCCACCAGGCCAACACCACCGCAGCCGTCACGAGCAGGGGGACCACGGGCCACCATCGGACCACCGCGGCGACCGGGCCGTCCCCCGCCAGGCCCAGCCGATCGAGCAGCCCGAGAAGGTCGTAGCTGGAGCGTGGCCGTGATCCCGATCGCACCCACGGCAGGAACGTCGCCAGCACGACACCTGCTCCGACCACGGAGAGCACCGACAGCGATCGCAGATGACGCTCCATGGCCGCAGCGTACGGCACGAGGCGTAGGGTTCGCCCGTGGACCCCACCCCGACCTCGGGCCTCAGCGCGCGCTCCGGCTCCGGAGTTGTCGCGTCCGCCGACCGCCGCGCCACCACCGCCGGTGTGGCCGCGTTGCGCTCAGGCGGCAACGCGGTCGACGCAGCGATCGCCGCCAATGCGGTGCTCGCTGTCACCGGACCGCACCTGTGCGGCCTCGGAGGCGACCTGTTCGCACTGGTGCACGATGGCGAACAGGTCCACGCACTCAACGCCAGTGGACGCGCAGGCTCCGGTGCGGACGCCGCCGCAATGCGCGCAGAGGGGCTGCGCGAGATGCCGCTGCGCCACGACATCCGCACCGTCACCGTGCCCGGGTGCCTCGACGGGTGGGCCGAACTGCACGGGCGCTTCGGCCGGCTGCCGCTGCCCGACGTGCTCGAGCCGGCCATCCGGGCCGCCGAGACCGGGGCGGAGGCCTCTCCCCTGCTGATCGCCTCGGTCCGTCTGCTCGATGGGCCCGGCCGCGCCAACCTGCGCGAACTGGCCGAGCAGGCAACCGGGCGCGGCGCACTCGTGCGGCGACCTGGTGCGGCACGTGTGCTGCGATCCTTCGCGAGTGAAGGGCGCGACGGGTGCTACGGCGGCGAGTTCGGACATGGACTGCTCGAGCTCGGCAACGGGCTCTTCACGGCCGACGACCTTGCCCGTTCATCGGCGGAATGGGTCGCCCCGCTCCGGATCGACCTGGTCGGAGGGTCGCTGACCACCATCCCGCCCAACTCCCAGGGCTACCTGCTGCTGGCCGCAGCGCTGCTCGCCGAGCGGTGGTGCCCCGAGGACGGCCTCGAGGACCCGGCGGTCGCCCATGCCCTGATCGAGTGCGCGAAGGCCGTCGGTCGCGACCGTCCGACGCTGCTGCACGAGCACTTCGACCCGGTCGAGTTGCTCAGTGCCGCCCGAGACGGCCGACCGGGGATCGATCCGCAGCGTGCCTCCTCCTGGACGGTCCCGCACGCGGCAGGCGACACGACCTACCTCTGTGCCGTGGACGCCGCAGGGATGGGCGTGTCGCTCATCCAGTCGAACGCGTCGGGGTTCGGATCGTGGCTGGTCGAACCGTCCACCGGCATCAACCTCCACAACCGTGGCCTCGGCTTCTCACTCGCGCCCGGCCACCCGGCCGAGCTCGCGCCGGGGCGACGTCCGCCGCACACGTTGGCGCCAGCGCTCGCGACCTGGTCCGACGGCAGCCTGCGGGCCGTGTTCGGCACCATGGGAGGTGATGCCCAGCCACAGATACTGCTCCAGGTCGCGGCCGCCCTCCTCTCCCGCGGGCGCGATCCAGCCGATGCGGTGAACGCGCCTCGCTGGATCCTGCAGGGCGGCACAGGTGGCTTCGACACGTGGACCGGGCCCACCGAGCCGACCGTGCTCCTGGAACCGACGGCGGCCGCGGGGCTCGCCGACGGGCTTGCAGCGAGGGGGCACCGGGTCTCGGTCTCGCCGATCGGATCGACCTTCGGCCATGCGCAGGCGATCGTGATCACGCCCGATGGCGCTGCCGCCGGGTCCGACCACCGGGCGGTGATCGGCTCTGCAGATGCCGCGTGAGTGGCGCGCTCGGTTCGTGGTCGCACCGCCGGGTACTGTCGGGCGATGCCCTGTCGATCGAGCGCTCCCGGAGCTGCACCGTGAGCACTGACCCGGGCTGGCTCGAGCTCCCCGCCTTCGTCGAACCGCACGCACATCTCGACAAGGCGTTCCTCGCCGAAGTGGTCCACAACCCGACCGGCGACCTGATGGGCGCCATCCGTGCGATGGAAGCCAGCCGCGACCTGATCACGCTCGACGACACCATCGAACGGGCCGAGAGGGCGGCGCGCCTCATGCTCCGCAACGGGGCCACCGCCATACGGACCCACGCCGACCTCACCGTCGAGAACGGGCTCACCTCGGTCGAGGCGCTCCTCACGGTACGTGACCGCCTGCGTGGCGAGGTGGAGATCCAGGTCGTGGCGCTGTGCGGCTGGCCAGCCCTCGGCCGCGCCGGAGCCGACCAACGCGCGCTGCTGCGCGATGCGATCTCCGCCGGCATCGACCTGGTCGGCGGCTGCCCACACCTCGAAGAGGACCCGGACGCGGCCACTGAGCTCTTCCTCGATGTCGCCGCCGACGCCGGCCTCGGTGTCGACCTGCACACCGACGAGACCCTGGATCCCTCCCGCCTGGCCCTCGACCATCTCGCCCGTCTGGTGCTGCGCAGCGGCTTCCCGCACCGTGTCACAGCGAGCCATTGCGTCTCGCTCGGGGTGCAGCCGCTCGAGATCCAGCAGGCCGTGGCCGACCGGGTCGCCGAAGCTGGCATCGGTGTGGTGGTGCTTCCCCACACCAACCTGTTCCTGCAGGGGCGCGAGCATCGGACGGCGACCCCACGTGGCCTCGCGCCGGTCGACGTGCTCCGCCGAGCCGGAGCTCAGGTGGCCGCCGGCGGTGACAACCTGCAGGACCCGTTCAACCCGGTCGGCCGAGGCGACCCGCTCGAGACGGCGGCCCTCATGGTGATGGCCGCCCACCAGTTGCCCGACGAGGCGCTGGCCAGCGTCAGCACCACGGCTCGGGCAGTGCTCGGCCTCCCCGAGGGGGATCGCGTGCTGGTCCGAGCGGCTACGGTGCGAGAGGCGATCGCCTTCGGCCCAGCCGAACGGATCGTCCGACGTGGGGCCAGTCCCGACGTCGACCTACCAGACGTAATACGCTCGACACACGGAGGAAACGCCCGGATCGGGCACGACCTCTATGTTGAAGGGGAATGATGACATCCACAGACACCGAGATCGCAGACAACGGACCCGCGTCTACCGCTGCGCCGGCTCTTCGGTTCCAGAACGTCTCGATGGTCTTCCCCGACGGCACCCATGCCGTCGACAACGTGAGCTTCGACGTGAGCGCTGGCGAGTTCGTGACCGTCGTCGGTCCATCGGGATGCGGCAAGAGCACGCTGCTGCGCATCGCGTCCGGCCTGACCAGGAACACCGGCGGCGGCTGCGAGGTCGATCGTTCGAGCATCGGCTACGTCTTCCAGGACGCCACGCTGCTCCCCTGGCGCACGGTGCAGCGCAACGTCGAGCTCAACGCTGAGCTGCAGGGCATGGACAAGGCGACGCGCATCGAGAAGGCCAAGGCCGCGATCGAGCTCGTCAACCTCGTCGGCCACGAGGCCAAGTACCCCAAGCAGCTGTCGGGTGGTATGCGGATGCGCTGCTCGCTGGCTCGCTCCCTGGTCCTCAAGCCGAAGGTGTTCTTGTTCGACGAGCCGTTCGGTGCGCTCGACGAGATCACCCGTGAGCGGCTCAATGACGAGTTGCTCCGCTTGTTCGCCAGCGAGAAGTTCGCCGGGTTGTTCATCACGCACAGCATCCAAGAGGCGGTGTTCCTGTCGACCCGGGTGCTCGTCATGTCCGCCCGACCCGGCCGGATCATCGGCGACTACCAGGTCCCGTTCGACTTCCCCCGTGTGCACGCACTGCGCTACGAGCCGGAGTTCGCGGAGCTCTGCGGCCGGATCAGCGCCGACCTGAAGGACGCCCACTCATGACCGCGAGCTATCGAGCTGCCGACAGCGAGTCCGCCGTGTCCTCGACATTCGACGGCATCAAGGCCGCCGAGGCCGCCCATGGCGAGGCGCTCGGCGCCATCGACGGCGAGCTCACCGTGCAGGGCCTCACCGAGGCCAAGACCGGACGCCGCTGGTGGAACCTGGTCCCTCCGCTCATCACGTTCGTGGCGTTCCTCGGCGTCTGGTACCTCTACAGCTGGACCCGTTTCGACAACGACGCCCAGCGCCGCAACGCGCTGCCCTACCCGCACGTGGTGGTGACCGATGGCTTCATGCCATGGTGGGACGCCAAGAACGGCCTGCGCCCGATCCTCGAGTACATGATCCCCACCATCCGGGTGACGCTCATCGGCCTGATCATCGCCGTGGTGCTCGGCGTCACCTTCGCCGTGATCATGAACCTGTCGAAGAACATGGAACGGGCGTTCTTCCCCTACGCCGTCATCTTGCAGACCGTGCCGATCCTGGCCATCACGCCCCTGCTCACCCAACTCTTCGGCGAGGAGATGGGCGTCCGTCTGGTGGTGGTCGTGCTCATCGCCATCTTCCCGATCATCACCAACACGCTGTTCGGCATGCAGTCCGCCGATCAGCTGCACCACGACCTGTTCACCCTCAACCACGTCAGCCGGACCACCCGGCTCTGGAAGCTCGAGCTCCCGAGCGCGCTTCCTGCGATGATGGCCGGCCTGCGCATCGCCTCGGGTGGCGCCGTCATCGGCGCCATCGTCGCCGACTTCTTCTTCGTCAAGGGCGACAAGGGCATCGGCTACTACATCCGCAACAAGCAGCAGCGCGCGTCGGAGCGGCCGGAGATGTTCGCCGGCACGATCATGGCGTCGCTGTTCGGCGTGGTGATGTTCCTCATCATGGGGTGGATCACCACGAGAGCGATTCGCAACTGGCACGAGTCGGCACGGGCCAAGACCTGAGCCGGTCGAGAGATCCTTCATCACCAACACCACCGAGGGGAGAACACATGAAGGCAAGAAAGGCAGCAGCGGCACTCACGCTGTTGACATTCGGCACCGTTGCCGTCGCTTGCGGCGGCGACGACGGGGGCAGCACAGAAACGACGGCGGGTGGCACCACCGCACCGGCGGAGAACGTCTGCCCCGAGAAGCTCACCATCCAGACCGACTGGTTCCCCGAGCTCGAGCACGGCGGCACCTACCAGCTGATCGGCCCGAACGGCACCGCCGACAAGACCACCGTGTCGTACTCCGGCCCGGTTCAGCCGCAGTACGCGGTGGGTGGCTTGAAGGAGATCACCATCGGCACGATCAAGTTCGACAAGGCGAACGCATCGATCCTGCTCGACGGCGAGGCCGACATGGCCTACATCACCATGGGCGACATCATCAAGGACTCGATGGCCGTGCCGATGATCGCCATCGCCAAGACCCTCGACGCCGACCCGCAGATGGTGATGTGGGATCCGACCCAGTACGACATCCAGAAGCCCGAGGACATCAAGGCCACGGGCGCCCAGGTGTTGCACTTCCCGGGCACCGGCTACATCGACTACATGATCGGCCAGGGCTACATGACGGCCGAGCAGAGCAACCCGAGCTACGACGGTTCGGACGCCAAGTGGGTGGCCGAGGGCGGCTCGATCTTCCAGCAGGGCTTCGCGACCAACGAGGTCTACAAGTACGAGAACGAGATCGCGTGGAAGGACGGCGCTCCTGCCGATGTCAGCTTCTACACCGTTCGCGACATGGGCTTCGACAACTACCCGGCCGTGATCACGATGCTGAAGAGCCGCGCCGAGGAGCTCGACGCGTGCTTGAAGCTGCTGGTGCCGAAGATGCAGCAGGCCTGGGTCGACTACTTCAACGACCCGAAGCCGAGCACCGACCGCCTGATCACGATCAACGAGGAGCATGACGGCTTCTGGGCTCTGAGCGCAGGGCTCAACGAGGCTGGCCTCAAGCTCATCGACGAGAAGGACATGGCCAAGAACAGCGAAGACGGCACCTACTGCAGCTTCGACGCCGCCCGCGTCGAGACGCTGTACGGACAGCTGAAGACGATCTTCGACGAACAGGGTGTCGAGATCACCGACGACGTCACGACCGTCTACACCAACAAGTACTGCGAGGGTGCGCCCGGCCGCTGAGCCGTGCACACTCCAGCGTGAACAACCGAGCGAGGGGGCCGGCGGTGGTCGGCCCCCGCGTCGCGTCCCGGGGTCGACGATGCGGCGGAAGAGCCCAGCCGGGCGCGACCCCTGATCAGTGTGCGTGGTAGGCGCAGAGGTCGAACACGTTGCCGTCAGGATCGACGAGGTTGACGATCGACCCGTATGCCTCATGGCGTGGCGCCCCCAGCTCCCGCGCGCCGAGCTCCAGCAGTCGGACGTGCTCGCTGTGGAAGTCGGCGAGATCACAGGCGATGTCGAGATGGGTGCCGCCAGGGCGGTGGGCGCCGCGCTGGAAGCCGAGCCGACGTGCGCCGTCGGCCGATGAGAGCACGATCCACCTGTCGCCGTCCTCGCGCTCGGACTCGTGCAGACCGAGCGCAGCAGCCCAGAAGCCGGCCAGGCGCTCGGTGTCGGGGCTATCGATGGTGACGAGGTCGAAGCGGCTGCTCATCGCTCCACCTCGGCGAGCTCGAGCATCACCTGGAGCAGGACATCGGCGCCGGCCTGGAGGTCGGCGGGATGGGTGAGCTCGGCGAGGTTGTGCGACAGGCCGGCGACGCTCGGGACGAAGATCATCGATGTCGGGCACACCCGGGCAAGCATCTGCGCGTCGTGACCGGCGCCCGACGGCATCCTCAGGGTCGAGTGGCCGAGGCGGGTCGCCACCCGCTCCACGCGATCGATCATCGCCTGATCGAAATCCACCGGCTCGAAGCGGGCCAGTGTGCGCCGGGCGATCGTCACGCCCTCGGAAGCCACCAGCTCCTCGCACAGGTCCACGAAGCGCTGCTCGGCCTGCCGGAGCAGGCGCTCGTCGGTGTTGCGCAGGTCGACCGTCATCGTCACCTTCGAGGGCACCACATTGACCAGGTTGGGGACCATGTCCACCCTGCCGACGGTCGCAACCTGGCTCCCGCCCATCTCCGCCGCGATCCGCCGGACGCCCACGTTGATGGCCGCGGCGACGTAGCCCGGGTCGCGACGCAGCCGCATCGGCGTCGTGCCGGCATGGGCCGACTGCCCGGTGATCACGACCTCGGTCCACGAGATCCCCTGCACGCCGGTGACCACACCGATCGTCACGCCCTCGTCTTCCAGCACCGGGCCCTGCTCGATGTGCAACTCGACGAACGCGTGCGGGGCGGACGGGTGGGGGCACGGGACCGTCCCGGCGTAGCCGATCCGCCCCAGTTCGTCCCCGAGACGTGCGCCGTCGTCGGCGGCACGCACGTCGAGGGCCTCCTCGAGCGACATGCCTCCGACGTAGACGAGGCTGCCGAGCATGTCCGGCTGGAAACGGGCACCCTCCTCGTCGGTGAAGAAGGCGACCTGGATCGCTCGCCTCGTCCGCACATCGTGCTGGGCGAGCGTCTCCACCACTTCGAGCCCGGCGAGCACGCCCAGGTTGCCGTCGAAGCGTCCACCCGTGCGAACCGTGTCGATGTGCGAGCCGGTCATCACCGGCGCGGCCGTCGGATCGGTGCCGGGCCGTGTGGCGACCACGTTGCCGATCGCGTCGACGACGACGTCCATCCCGAGGTCGCGCATCCAGCCCACCACCAGGTCACGCCCGTCGCGGTCGGCGTCGGTGAGCGCCAGCCGCGCGCAGCCCCACTCGCCCGCAGGCCCGTGCACAGCTCCGACCTCGCCCAGCGCATCGAGCCGCGCGCCGAGCCGGCCACCGTCGATGCGCAGATCATGCGGAGGAGCGCTCATCGCCCGAACTCGAACGACGCGATCTCACGCAGGGCCTCGCCGAACGCGGTCACAGCCCCTTCGAACAGCACGGCGCCTCGTTCGGCGGTGGCGACCGTCGGGTCTCCGACGTAGCCGTCGGGGTTGAAGTCGTCGGACAGCCACCCGAAGGCCACTCGGCCGCCGAAGCGGACGTGCTTGTTGAGCGCGAGCTTCTCGGGGATTCGTCGCTCGGCGAGGTCCATCCGCACCAGGTGCGGGGCCAGGTGGAGCATCAGTGAGGTTTCGTCGGTCCCGCCGTGCACGCCCATGCCGAGCTCCGAGGCGGGCGACTCGCCGCCCTGGTCGGCCGGCATCCCCGGGTGGGCGAGGAAGGTCATCAGACCGTGCGCGAGCCGGATCTCGCGATTGGCCATGGCAGCGAGCGCGCTGTTGCCGCCGTGGCCGTTCAGGAACACGAGCCGGCGCGCCGGAGTGGTGGCCAGGCAGCGTCCGAGATCATCGAGCACCGCGAGCAACGTCGTGGCCGACAGCCACACGGTGCCGGCAGACCAGGCATGCTCATTGGACTTCGTGTACTCGAGGGTCGGCAGCAACCAAGCGTCGACCTCCTCGCCGAACCGATCGATCGCGGCCTCGGCGACCGCGGTGGCGACGACGGAGTCGGTCGACAACGGCAGATGGGGACCGTGCTGCTCGATCGCGCCCAACGGCTGGACGAAGATGCTGCGCTCGGTGATCCGCTCGGCGACCTCCGGGGCACGGAGGTCGGCGAAGCGACGAAGTCTGGGTTGCACGTCGACAAACTACCGGCGGTGCATCCGATCGGCCAGAATCGGTGCATGGACCCCCACAGCTTCGACGCGATCGTCATCGGTGCCGGACACAACGGCCTGATCTGCGCGGCGTATCTCGCCCGTAGCGGTGTGCGCACGGCGCTGATCGAGGCTCGGGCGACCGTCGGCGGGACGGCCGCGAGTGAGCCGTTCGGGGGCGCGACGGTCAACATCTGCAACTGCGATCACGCCACCATCAGGTCGACACCGGTCCTGGACGAGCTCGGCCTCGCCGGGCACGGGCTCGAGTACATCGACATCGACCCCGCTCAGATGAACATGAGCTGGGACGGCGGGCCGGCCTGGTCCATCCACCACGACATCGACCAGACCCTCGACGCGCTGGCGGCCACCTACCCCGGCGAGGTGGCCGGATATCGGCGCTACCTGCGCGAGGCCCTCCCGGCAGCACGCCTCGTGCTCTCGGCCGCTGCCGAGCCGCCGCCGCCCGGCGGGCTGGCCCGCCGCCTCGCCGCAGCGCGTGGCAAGGGTGCGACCACCCTGCTGCGCTGGAGCCGGCGGAGCGCGGGAGACGTGATCCGCGAGTTCTTCACGGCGGAGGCGCTGCGCGGGCCGGCGATGGTCGAAGGTCCGATGGTGTGGGGGGTCGGCCCCCAGACGCCGGGGACCGGGCTCGCAGCGCTCGTGTACGCCATGCGCCACGCCGTACCACTCGGGCGGCCCATCGGTGGCAGTGGTCAGCTGACCGAGGCGATCCGTCGGTCGTTCGAGGCCGCCGGAGGCACGCTGCTCGTCTCCCGCCGGGTCGCGACGATCTCCTGCGAGGGTGAGGCCGTGCGCGGCGTGGTCCTCGACGACGGATCCGAGCTGCGGGCACGCACGGTGGTGTCGGCGTGCAACCCGCATGACACCTTCCTGCGCTGGCTGAGCAACCCTCCCGCCGCAGCGACGAAGATGATCGACCGCTGGAGGTCGACTCCCCAGCACGAAGGCTTCGAGTCGAAGATCGACGGTGTGCTCAGCACACCCCCGCGCCTCCACGCGTTCGGTGAGCGCTATCCCACCGAGGTGGCACTCATCGGGACGACCGTCATCGCCCCGGCCATGGCCGACATCGAGCGAGGCCATCGCATCCAGAGCGAAGGCCGCATCCTCGAGCGCCCGGCGATGCTGCTCAACGTCCCGACGATCGCCGACCCGACCATGGCCCCCCCGGGTGTCCACGTGCTCAGCCTCGAGGCGATCTACACCCCCTACTCGTTCACCGGAGGCTGGGGGAGCCTCGACGAGCCACGACGGTGGCTCGAGCAGTTGGCCACGATCAGCGAGCCCGGGTGGCGCCAGACGCTCGGCGAGTGGCGAGCGATGACGCCGGACCGGTACGAGCGGGAGTTCTTCCTGCCCGCCGGGCATGCCACCAGCTTCGCGGGCGGGCCGCTCGCCGCCCTGCACAGCCGCCAACCGGAGCTGACGCGCTACGCGACCGCGGTGAAGGGCCTCTTCCTGACCGGTGCGGCCACCTTCCCCGGAGCCGGCGTCTGGGGCGCCTCCGGCCGCAACGCCGCACAGGTCATCCTGGCGCGGATGGGCTGAGCGCCCGCCCGACCCGCTCAGGCGTCGCGCCCGCTCCAGTCGCGGGAGGCAACGGGGTCCTTGTCGCTCCAGGGGAAGTTGATCCAGAGGTCGGTCCGCTTCCACACGTAGTCGCAGCGCACGACGGAGTGGCTCTTTTCGTAGAGCACCGCGGTGCGCACTTCGGCGACCTTGCCCTCGCAGAACTGCTCGACGCTGCGCAGGGTGTGGCCGGTGTCGGCGACATCGTCGGCGATGAGGATGCGCGCGTGGGCGAGATCGACGAAGTCAGGTGCCGGCGGCAGGATGCGCGGCACCTCGAGGCGTTCGTCGACCCCGGTGTAGAACTCGACGTTCATCGTGTAGACGTTTTTCACGCTCAAGGCGTAGCCGAGGGCGCCACCGATCAGCAGGCCTCCTCGGGCGATGGACAGGATCATGTCCGGCTCGTAGTCGCGGGCGATCTGTTCGGCGAGCTCGCGTGACGCGGCTCCGAACATCTCCCAACTCATGATCTCCCGTTCGCCCGACACGACTCCTCACTTCCTCCGACACACAGACGTCGTGGAGGCCAACCTAGACGATCGGTGCCCGCGGCCGGAATCCGACCTAGAGGGCGATGTCGAACGGCCTGACGGGCACTCGGTCGAGATCCCTGCCGATCGCGTCGCGGATCGCCGCGACCACCGCCGGGGTCGACGAGATGCACGGTGGTTCACCGACCCCCTTGGCCCCGAGCGGGGCCATCGGGTCGGGCTCTTCCACCAGCGTCGCGAGAACCGGGGGCATGTCGAGCATGGTGGGCAGGAGGTAGTCCGTGAAGCTCGCGTTGCGCACCCGGCCGTCGACCTGGATGATCTCCTCCATCACCGCCAGGCCCAGGCCCTGCGCGATGCCACCCTCGATCTGACCGATCACGCTGAGCGGATTGAGTGCTCGGCCCACGTCCTGCGCAGTGGCGATCTGCACCACCTTGACGAGACCGAGATCCGGGTCGACATCGACCACGGCGCGGTGAGCCACGAACGCGAAGGCGGTGTGGCAGTCGCCCTGGCCGAGCTCGTCGAGGTGCACGGTCGGACGGTGGTGGTGCTCGAAGGTCTCGTCGAGGACCAGGCCGCGGCTGGCTTCCGCCACCGGTACCCGCAGGTCGCCCATGGTGTCGCCGACGTCGCGCCCGTCGATCGCGAGCCGGAGCGGATCGAGGCCATGGGCTGCAGCGACGTGCTCGAAGAGCCGCTCGCGCACCAGACGGCATGCGCCGTCGACGGCGCCACCACTCATCCAGGTCTGACGCGAGGCCGACGTCGAGCCGGCCGAGCCGATCGCGGTGTCGATCGGCTCGAGCTCGACGTCGTCCACGCCGAGGACCGTTCGGGCGATCTGGGCGGCGATCGTGACGAAGCCCTGACCCACCTCGGCGGTCGCGAACTTGAGCGACACGACACCGTCGGCGAGGCGGCAACGGGCCGTCGAATAGTCGTCGAAGGCTTCGGAGTACATGAGGTTCTTGATCGAGACACCCCAGCCGATGCCCCGCCGGATGTGCTGCCGGTCGGCCGTGAGGCCCGCCCCACCGGGCAGGCGCATGGGGGCGCCATCGTGGCCGCCCACCGGCTCGTCGGGCAGGGGCAGCGCCGCGGTCTCGCGGATGCAGCGCTCCACCGGCGCCACGTTCTCGACGACCTGGCCCGTGATGAGCTTGTCGCCGGTGCGCATGGCATTGCGCAGGCGGATCTCGACCGGATCGAGACCGCAGGCGCGGGCGAGCTTGTCCATCTGGCTCTCATGGGCGAAGCACGCCTGCACGACTCCGAAGCCGCGCATCGCTCCACAGGGCAGGTTGTTGGTCCGCACGGCGTATCCGTCGACGACCGCGTTGTCGCAGCGGTAGGGCCCCTGTGTGTGGGTGACGGCGTTCACGAGCACTGCGGCCGACGTCGACGCATACGCTCCCCCGTCGAGGACGAAGCGGGCTTCGATGTTGAGCAGACGGCCGTCTTTGTCGGCGTGATGGCGCATCCAGATCCGGGCCGGGTGGCGGTGCACGTGGCCGAGGAAGCTCTCCTCTCGGCTGTAGGCCATCCGCACCGGTCGCCCGGTGCGCAGCGCGAGCAGGCAGGTGTGCACCTGCAGGCTGATGTCTTCTCGCGCGCCGAACGCGCCGCCCACGCCGCCGAGGACCAGGCGCACCTGCTCGTCGGCGAGACCGAGGCAGGCTGCGATCTGGTGGCGGTCCTCGTGGAGCCATTGCGTGGCGACATGCAGCTCCACGCCGGCGCCGCCAGGGTCGGGGACGGCGAGCGCCGCCTCGAGGCCGAGGAACGCCTGGTCCTGCATGCCGATCTCGTAGGTGCCCTCGACCTGGACCTCCCCCTGCAGGGAGGGGTCACCGCACACGATGCGTTGGCGTCGGATGACGTTGCCGTCGGGGTGCATCGGCGGGGTCGTCGGATCGATCGCCCGCTCCGGGTCGGTGAGAGGCTCGAGCACCTCGTAGTCGACGACGATGGCGGCGAGCGCGCGACGGCACACCTCGGGGTGGATCGCCGCCACGGCCGCGACAGGCTCCCCCACGTAGCGCACGACGTCGGCCGCGAACACCGGTTGGTCCGACGAGATCAACCCGTAGGTCAGCTTGCCGGGGACGTCGCTCGCGGTGACGATCGCCTCGACGCCGGCGATCTTCCACGCTGCGGACAGATCGATCGAGCGGATCCGGGCCGATGGGTGCGGCGAACGCAGTGAGGCTCCCCACAGGACGCCGTCGGCAGACATGAAGCCCGAGAAGGCGAAGCTCCACTGCACCTTCGCGACACCGTCCGGCCGCACCGGGCTGTCGCCGATCCGACCCGGCAGGACGCGCTCGCCGACTGCAGCGTCGAGCGCCGTCCTGGTGCTGACCGCCGCGCGACGCTGCCCCGCTGGCGCGCCACGAAGATCC
>DAINND010000020.1:0-17949 GCA_036736065.1 Ilumatobacteraceae bacterium | reverse complement strand
TGCGCCGCTGGTCGTCGAGCGACGGCGCGAGCACCATCTCGAGCGTCCACGACCCATGGCTCGGCGACACCTGGCAATAGCCCGCCAGACCGTCGTCGTCGTGGGCGAGGACGGCGATCACCGCGGGGCGGTCGCCGTGGACGAAGTCGAGCCACAGCTGGTCCGACAGCGGTCGCTGCCCGCTCTGGCGCTCGACGGTCTGGAGCAGCCGACCCACCGAGCGTCGGTCGATGTCACTCAACTCGTGGTGGACGTCGACCCGGATCACGCCGTGAGGTTATCGGTGGCTCGCTCGACAGGGGGTCGAAGGCAGGCTGCGGACGCAGGCAGGGTCTATCCTCCGGCCGATGGGCCGTCCGCGCACACCAGGAGGCCGCACCCGGGAAGTCGCCCGGCGGCTGGCCGAGGAGTACCCGGTGGCGGTCTGCGAGCTCGACCATCGCAACGCCTTCGAGTTGCTGGCGGCCACCATCCTGTCGGCCCAGTGCACCGACGCGCGGGTCAACCAGGTGACCCCGGCGCTGTTCGCCCGCTTCCCCGACGCCGCGTCGTTGGCGGCAGCGGACCCGGTGGAGGTGGAGCAGATCGTTCGCCCCACGGGCTTCTACCAGACCAAGGCGCGCAACCTCGTCGGGATGGCGACGGCGCTCGTCGAGCGCTTCGGGGGCCAGGTGCCGACCGAGCTCGACGATCTCGTGACGCTGCCGGGCGTCGGGCGCAAGACCGGCAACGTCGTGCGCAGCGTGGTGTTCGACCTGCCGGGCCTCCCTGTCGACACCCATGTGGGTCGGCTCAGCCGGCGTCTGGCGCTGACCGAGCTCGACGACCCGGTGAAGGTCGAGCACGATCTCGGCGCCCACCTTCCGCCGGCGGAGTGGGGGAGGTTCAGCTTGCGGCTCATCCTCCATGGCCGTCGCGTGTGCGACGCCCGGCGGCCCCGGTGCGCCGAGTGCGTGCTCGAAGACATCTGCCCGGCCTCGTCGGTGCCGCGCAAGCGCCGTTCGGCCATGACCGCACCTTGACATTGCGGCCACGCAGAGTGAGAAGTCCCGACCTGGGGGTTCTCCCTTGATTTCGAGGGGGTGAGGAGTACCATGCGCTTCACCAACCAGGTTCCCGCCACCTCGGTTGTGGGTGACACCGGAATCCGCCGTCCGGATGTCACACGGCGACGGCCCCAGCGAGGGGCCGTTGCCAGTTTTCCGGCCAGATCGATCTCACGGAGAGTGGCGAAACAGCCCCTGTGCGCACGTCGGATCGGATCCCCGTGCGCAGCACCCGGAGCACCCGGTGGCGTTCGACCGCTAGCCGAGGAGGCCCGACGCTCGCACGAGCAGGCGCTGTGCGGTGCGCAGGGCGCGTTCGGCTTCGTAGATGGCGGCAACGGCGTCGTCGTGCTCGCCGCCGCGCAGCGGCGAGGCGAGGCCAGCCACACGATCGCGGGTCCGGTCGAGGTGCTCGGCGATCACGGCGAGCTCGGCTGCGGTGGTGGCGGTCATCGTCCGAGTCTGCCCGGAAATCCCGGCGGGTGACAGCCACGGCCATCGCTAGCCTCGACGACGTGATCCCGGTGCCCGTCCGCGACGACCTACGCGCGCTCGAGGGGTACCACTCGCCCCAGGTCGAGGTGCGTGTCCGGCTCAACACCAACGAGTCGCCCGCCGAGCCTCCTGCGGCGTGGCGTGCAGCCTTCCTCGCCGAGGCCGCCCGCATCGAATGGCACCGGTACCCGGACCGATCGGCGACCGACCTGCGCGTGGCGATCGCCGCCTCGCACGGTGTCTCGCCGGAGCAGGTGTTCGTCGCCAACGGCTCCAACGAGGTGCTGCAGACGATCCTGCTGACCTATGCCGGACACGGCCGCTCCGTCGTGACGTTCGAGCCGACCTATCAACTCCACTCCCACCTCGCGCGCATCTCGGGCGCGACGGTGGTCGAGGTCGAACGCGCCGCGGACTTCGGCCTCGACCTCGGTGTCGCGCTCGCCGCCGTGGCGGCCCGGCGGCCGGCTGTGACGTTCCTCTGCTCGCCCAACAACCCGACTGGCATGGTGGAGCCCCGGAGCCACGTCGAGGCGCTCCTCGGCGCGGTGCCGGGCCTGTTCGTGGTCGACGAGGCGTACGCGCAGTTCGCCCACTGGTCGGCGCTCGAGCTCGTCGACGACTCGCGCCCGCTCGTGGTCACCCGCACGTTCTCCAAGACCTGGTCGATGGCCGGCGCCCGGCTGGGCTACGCCATCGGGCCCCGATGGCTCGTCGCCGAGCTCGACAAGGTCGTGCTGCCCTACCACCTCGATGCGGCCAAGCAGATCGCCGGACGGCTGGCGCTCGGGTTCGTCGACGAGATGGAGGCCAGTGTCGCTGGGATCGTCGCCGAGCGGGAGCGCCTCGTTGCCGCGCTCGACGAGCTCGCGGTGGTGCACTTCCCGTCGGGCGCGAACTTCGTCCTCTTCCGGCCGCTCGAGCGGTCGGGGCACGACGTGTGGCGTGGCCTGGTCGAGCGTTCCGTGCTCGTGCGCGACTGCTCCGGATGGGCGCGGCTGGCCGACTGCCTGAGGGTGACGATCGGCAGGCCCGACGAGAACGACGCGTTCCTCGACGCGCTGAGGGAGGTGCTCGGATGAGCAGGACGGCGAGGATCTCGCGAGACACGAAGGAGACCCGGGTCGAGGTCGTGATCGACCTCGACGGCTCGGGAGCGGCGCAGGCGTCGACCGGTGTGCCGTTCTACGACCACATGCTCGAGCAGGTGGGCAAGCACGGCGGCTTCGACCTGCGGGTGCAGGCGTCGGGCGATCTGCACATCGACACCCACCACACCGTGGAAGACGTGGCGCTGGCGCTCGGCGCAGCGCTGCGCGAGGCCCTGGGTGACAAGGTCGGTGTCCGGCGCTTCGCGAGTGGGCGGTTCCCGCTCGACGAGGCGCTCGTCGACATCGCGGTCGACCTGTCCGGCCGTCCGTTCGTGTTCTGGGACGTGCCGATGCCCGAGTGCCTCCCGCTCGGGAACCCCCCGTTCGACCCACAGCTCGCCGAGCACGCCGTGTCGTCGTTCGCCACGGCGGCGGGCATCACCCTGCACGTCGAGCTCGTGCGCGGTCGCAACGTGCACCACATCGTCGAGGCCGTGTTCAAGGGCCTCGGCCGCAGCCTGCGCGACGCCGTGCGCATCGAGGGATCATCGGTGCCCTCGACCAAGGGCGTGCTCTGACGTGGCCGCGCCCGTCGGTGGGCGCCGGCCGCTCGTGGCGGTGCTCGACTACGGCATCGGCAACCTGCGCTCCGCGCAGAAGGCGCTCGAGCACGTGGGCGCCGACGCTCGGCTCACCGCCGATCCGTCGGTCGTGCGCGATGCGGCTGCCGTGGTGCTCCCCGGCGTGGGCGCCTTCGGGGCGTGCATGGGGGCGCTGCGCGCAGCCCACCTCGAGCAGGTCGTGCTCGAGGCCGTGGAGTCCGGTCGGCCCTTCCTCGGCATCTGCGTCGGGATGCAGATGCTCTTCGACGAGAGCGAGGAGGACCCCGGGGTGCGCGGGCTCGGTGTGATCGCCGGGAGTGTGCGCTCGATCCCCGACGGCGTGCCTCGCCCGCAGATGCAGTGGAACCGGATGCTCGTGGCACCTGGACATCGTGACGATCCCGTGCTGCGTCGGCTCGGTGGTGAGCCGTGGATGTACTTCGTCCACTCCTTCCACGGTGTGCCCGAGGATGCCTCGGTCGTCGCCGCGACCTGCGACTACGGCGGCACGGTGCACGCCGCGTTCCGGCGGGCCAATGTGCTGGCGACGCAGTTCCACCCGGAGAAGTCCGGTCGTGACGGGTTGCGCCTGCTCGAGGCGTTCGTGGAGCAGGTCGCGGTGGTGGCGTCGTGACGGCCGAGCTCTACCCTGCGATCGACCTGCGCGAGGGCAAGGTGGTCCGGCTCGCCCAGGGCGACTACGAGCGCCAGACCACGTACGGGGAAGATCCGGTCTCCGTGGCCCTCGGGTTCGTCGAGCAGGGAGCTCGCTGGGTCCACGTCGTCGACCTCGATGCCGCACGCAGCGGATCGCCGCGCAACCGGCCCGTCGTGGCGGCCATCGCCCGCGCCCTCGCCGGGGCGGCGGCGGTGCAGACCGGTGGCGGTGTGCGCACCGTGGCCGACGCAGAGGTGCTCGCCGATGCCGGTGTGGCGCGAGTGGTGATGGGCTCGGCCGCCGTGCAGGCGCCCGGGCTGGTCGCCGATGTCGCTGCGCTCGTGCCGGTCGCGGTCGGCCTCGACCACCGGGACGGTGAGCTGGCCGTCCACGGCTGGACGGCGGGGAGCGGCGTGCAGCTGTCCGACGCCCTCGGGTGGTTCCCGACGGCCTCTGCCTTCGTCATCACCGACATCGGCCGCGACGGCATGCTGAGCGGCCCCGACGTCGATGGGCTCGCTGCTGCTGCGGCCGCGACGTCCGTGCCGGTGATCGCGAGCGGAGGCGTGGCGAACCTCGACGACGTCCGTCGCCTCGGCCGTGTCGCCGGCATCGCCGGCGTCATCACGGGTCGGGCGATCTACGAGGGCCGCTTCACGGTGGCCGAGGCCGTTGCGGCGCTGCGGGGTGGCGATCAGCGATGATCGTGCCCCGGGTGATCCCATGCCTCGACGTCACCGCCGGACGGGTGGTGAAAGGGGTCAACTTCGTCGGTCTGCGCGATGCCGGTGACCCGGTCGAGCTCGCTGCCCGGTACGACGCCGAGGGGGCGGATGAACTGGTGTTCCTCGACATCACGGCTTCGTCGGACCGTCGCGACACCATGGTCGACGTGGTGATGCGCACCGCCGATCAGGTGTTCATCCCCTTCACCGTGGGCGGCGGCATCCGGTCGGTCGCCGATGCGCGGACGATGCTGCGGGCCGGCGCCGACAAGGTGAGCGTCAACACGTCGGCCGTGCAGCGCCCACGCCTGCTCAGCGAGATCGCCGACGAGTTCGGCAGCCAGTGCGTGGTCTGCGCGATCGACGCCAAGCGCCGCGCCCCCGGTCTCGGGGGTGGCTTCGAGGTGCACCTCCACGGTGGGCGGACGCCGACCGGCGTCGATGCCGTCGAGTGGGCAGCTCGCGCCGCGGCACTGGGTGCCGGCGAGATCCTGCTCACCTCGATGGACCGCGACGGAACCAGGCAGGGCTTCGACCTCGAGCTCACCCGTGCCGTGGTCGACGCGGTCGGGGTGCCGGTCATCGCCAGCGGGGGGGTGGGTGAGCTCGCCCACCTGGTCGACGGGGTCGTCGCCGGTGGCGCCGCCGGTGTGCTCGCCGCCAGCATCTTCCACTTCGGCGAGCTGACGATCGCCGAAGCCAAGGCCGCTCTGCGTGCCGCCGGGCTCCCGATCCGTCCTGCCGGCTGACGGTCGGTGTCGCCTAGGGTGGAGCACATGACGAGCTCTCCCATGCAGTTCCGCCGGCTCGGCCGCAGTGGCCTCCAGGTGTCGGTGTTGTCGTTCGGGTCGTGGGTCACCTTCGACCACCAGTTGAAGGACGACATGGCCCTCGAGTGCATGCAGGCTGCGTACGACGCCGGCTGCAACTTCTTCGACAATGCCGAGGTCTACGCCGGCGGCGAGAGCGAGGCGATCATGGGTCGCGTCATCGAGCAGCTCGGTTGGAAGCGGCACTCCTTCGTGCTGACCACCAAGGTGTTCTGGGGCATCGACGGCCCGATGGTCAACATGCGCAACACGCTCAACCGCAAGTACCTGATGCACTCCATCGACGGGTGCCTCGAGCGGCTGCGGACCGACTTCGTCGACGTGCTCTACTGCCACCGCCCCGACCCGAGCACCCCGATCGAGGAGACGGTGTGGGCGATGAGCGACATCATCAGCGCCGGCAAGGCGCTCTACTGGGGCACCAGCGAGTGGGCAGCCGACGAGATCCGTGCGGCCTGGGAGATCGCTGAGCGGCACCATCTGCACAAGCCGATCGTCGAGCAGCCGCAGTACAACCTGCTCGCCCGGGCGCGGGTCGAGCGCGAGTACGCCCGGCTCTACGACGAGATCGGGCTCGGCACCACGATCTGGAGCCCGCTCGCCGGAGGGTTGCTCACCGGCAAGTACCAGCACGGCATCCCCGACGACAGCCGCGGCGCGCTGCCCGGGTACGAGTGGCTCGCCGATCGCTTCACCAACCAGGCATCGCTCGCCAAGGTCGATCGGATCCGACCGATCGCCGAGGAGCTCGGCTGCTCGATGGCCCAGCTCGCGATCGCCTGGTGCGCGGCCAACCCGCACGTGTCGACGGTCATCACCGGAGCCAGTCGGGCGAGCCAGGTCGTCGAGAACTTCGCTGCGATCGACGTCGTGCCGTTGCTCACCCCGGACGTGATGGGCCGCTTGGCCGAGGCGACCGCCTGAGGTAGGTCAGCCGAGCGAGCCGATGATCGGCGATGCGGCCTGCTCGACGAACTGGTCGAGGTGCCCGGCGAGGAAGTGGTCGGCCGACTCGACCACGACGACCTCGGTCGCCGTCCAGCCGGCGACGACCGGGACGACCGCGTCCGGAGGGCTGTACTGGTCGTGTCGTGGCACCAGCAGATGGACGGGCCGGTGGTCGTCCGCAGCGAGCGGCGCTGAGGGCAGCATGGCCAGAGGGGGAGCGACGGCCACCCACCCGGCGATCCGTGGATCAGCGACGGAGAGGCACACGGCCGCGCCGAAGGAGTAACCGACCAGCCAGATCGGGCCCTCGGTCGCGCCGGCGACCACGTCGATCGCGGCGACGACGTCGAGGCGTTCCTCGACACCGCCCGCATGGGCCCCGTCGGACTCACCGCCACCGCGGAAGTCGAAGCGCGCCGTCACCATCCCTGCGTCGGCGAGGCGCTCGGCCAGGTGAGTCAGCAGCGGATGGTGCCGGTCTCCTCCGTAGCGCGGGTGCGGGTGGCACAGCACTGCGCCGCCGCGCGGCCCGGCCGCTGTGGTCGGCACCGTCAGGTCCGCGGCGAGGCGCACGCCGTCGAGGGTGTACAGGTCGAGAGCGTGCGTTTCGATCGTCACGGACGCGACGGTACCCTCGCAGCCGTGGCCGACACCGAGAAGCTGCCGATCAAGATGCTCAACGACCGACTGCTCGTGCGCATCCCGGAGAAGGAGGGCGAGCGCCGCTCGTCCGGCGGCATCCTCATCCCTGCGACGGCGCAGGTGTCCAAGCGGCTCGTGTGGGCCGACGTGGTCGCGTACGGGCAGAACGTCCGGTCGGTCGAGATCGGTGACCGCGTGCTCTTCAGCCCCGAGGACCGCTACGAGGTCGAGGTCGGTGGCGACGACTACATCATGCTGCGCGAGCGCGACATCCATGCCGTGGCGGCCAAGCGCGTCGAGGGCAGCACCGGTCTCTACCTCTGAGCCGCTCCGGCGCGGTCTGCCGGACGGAATCGACCCGTGGGGCCGGGACGGACCCCCGTAACATGGCCCCATGCCCACCGGTGTGCGGATCGACGCGACCCCCGAGCAACTCGCCGCCGTGCGGTACGGCCCCGATGGGCTGGTGCCCGCCATCGCGCAGGATGCCGAGACCGGTGAGGTGCTGATGGTCGCATGGATGAACGCCGACACGCTGCGGATGACGTTCGCGGAGGGGCGGATGGTCTACTGGAGCCGGAGTCGCCGCGAGGTGTGGCGCAAGGGTGACACGAGCGGCGACGCCCAATACGTGCGCGAGGCGCGCTACGACTGCGATGCCGACGTCGTGCTGTTCAAGGTCGTCCAGGACGGTGCGGGCGCCTGCCACACCGGGGCCCGCTCGTGCTTCTACCGACGGTTCGGGACCGAGTGATGGGGGCGCTGCAGGTGCGACCGAGCCGCGAGGAGTTCCATGCGCTGGCCGCCGGGCACACGGTGGTGCCGGTGTGGACCGAGTTGCTCGCCGACCTCGAGACGCCGGTCGCGGCGTTCATCAAGCTCGTGGGCGACGGTGAAGGGTTCCTGCTCGAGTCGGTCGAGCACGGTGAGCGCTGGAGCAGGTTCAGCTTCGTCGGCCACGACCCCGTCGCCACGCTCACCCTGCTCGACGGGACGATCACGATCACCGGCCAGCACCTGAGTGCACCCATCCCGACCGACCGCGGCATGCTCGCCGCGCTCGACGCGATCGTCGAGGCGTACCGCGCGCCGATCATGCCCGAGCTGCCACCGCTGCAGGGAGGGGTGATGGGCTTCCTCGGCTACGACGTGGTGCGCGAGGTCGAGCGACTGCCCGACGTGCCCCACGACGACCGGAGCCTGCCCGACGCCGTCATGAGCATCATCGGCTCGCTCGCAGCGTTCGACCACTGGCGCCAGCGGGTCTACCTGATCGAGAGCGTGCCGGTGCTCGACATGGATGCCGACGGGGTCGACCGTGAGTACGACCTCGCCTGCGAGCGGGTGCAGCGGGCGGTCGACAAGCTGTCGCGTGCCCTGCCGACACCGCCGGTCGAGCCACCCGTGCCCGGCGAGGCCGGCCCCCAGGTGCGCAGCTCGATGTCCGACGGCGCCTACCAGCGCGCGGTCGAGGTCGCGAAGGAGCACATCCTCGCCGGTGACATCTTCCAGGTCGTGCTCAGCCAGCGCTACGACATCGATCTGGCGGCCGACCCGTTCGACTTCTACCGCGTGCTGCGGCAGGTGAACCCGAGCCCCTACATGTACTTCCTGCGCAACCCCGGCGTCACGATCGTCGGCAGCTCGCCCGAGCCGATGGTGAAGGTGCTGGGGACGAAGGTCGTCAGCCGTCCCATCGCCGGCACTCGTCGTCGCGGTCGCGACGACGAGCACGACCGCCGCCTGGCAGGGGAGCTGAAGGAGAGCCCGAAGGAGGTCGCCGAGCACGTGATGCTCGTCGACCTGGCGCGCAACGACGTCGGGCGCGTCGCCCGCTTCGGCTCGGTGAGCGTCGACGAGCTGATGACGCTCGAGCGCTACAGCCACGTGATGCACCTCACCTCGCAGGTGAGCGGGGAGCTGCTCGAGGGTCGCACGCCGATCGACGTGCTCCGCGCGACGCTTCCTGCCGGGACCGTGAGCGGTGCTCCCAAGGTGCGAGCCATGGAGATCATCGACTCGCTCGAGCCGGTCAAGCGCGGTCCGTACGCCGGCCTGGTGGGCTACGTCGACTTCAGCGGCAACCTCGACACGGCGCTGGCGATCCGAACCGTCTTCATCGGCCCCCACGGAGCCTCGTTCCAAGCCGGCGCGGGCATCGTCGCCGACTCGGACCCGGACGAGGAGGACCTCGAGTGCCGCAACAAGGCGGCCGGGCTGCTCGCAGCCGTGCCCGCCGCCCGACGGATGACCGCAGCACGCCTCGTCGGCGGTGAGCCGGGCTGAGAGCCCCGGCGCAGTCGATCAGCCCACCGATCAACAGCACCGTGCCCAGTGCGCCGACGGCGAGCGTGCCGAGGACCGCGATCGCCGCCAAGCCCGGCACCCCGGTGATGGCGCGCACGCCCATCCACAGTGCAGGCAGCTCCTTGCGGCGCTGACGCAACTCGGTCTTCAGGGTGCTGAAGCTGCGGGCCTGCATCCCCAGCGCAACTCCCGAGTCGTGGTCGATGAGCACCCCCGAAGCAGCCGATGAGCCACTCCCGAGCAGCGACCGGATGTCGTCGACGAGCCGCGGCGCGGCCGAAGCGGTCGCGTGGACGAGCCACCAGCCGATGATCGCGGCGAGGACGGGGACGGCGCAGATGATGCCGCCGAGCACGAGCCATCCGGTTCCGGCCTCGAAGACCCACCAGCCGGTGGCGAACGTCGCGACGCCGATGACCGCGGCGATGAGGACCACGACGGCGATCAGGTTCTGGAGACGTCCGAGGGTGCGGCGCATGCCGTCGGAGGTGCGCGATGCGATGCGGTCGAGGTCGGCCATCGCCTCAGTGTGGCAGGCGTCGGGGCGCTCGGTGGAGCGCTGGGAGGGCGGCGCTGCGACACTGGGGGCATGTTCTGGTGCCCGACACCGCGTGATGCGATCCGAGTGAGCGGTCCCGATGCCGTCACCTACCTCCACTCGCAGGTCAGCCAAGACCTCCGCCCCCTTGCAGTCGGGGCGAGCACATGGGCGTTCCTCCTCCAGCCGACGGGCCGGGTCGACGCGTTGGTGCGCATCAGCCGACGTGGCGATGACGAGGTGGTGATCGACACCGATGCGGGCTTCGGTGAGGCGGTCGCCGCGCGCCTCTCGAGGTTCCGCATCCGGGTGCGCGCCGAGATCGAGCCGATCACGGAGCGCTGCATCGCCGTGCGCCCCGAGCCCGGCGAGGGCCCGGTGCCGGAACTGCCGGGAGCCGTGGTCGCCTGGGGCGGCGGGGTCGACCTGCTCGGCGAGGCGCCGGCACCTCCCGCATGTCGGCAGGGTGGCGCCACGGAGCTCGACGCGGCGCGCATCGAGGCCTCCTGGCCGGCGATGGGGGTCGAGATCGTCCCCGGCGAGACGATCCCGGCGGAGCTCGGCCTCAACGACGTGGCCGTCAGCTTCACCAAGGGCTGCTACCCGGGCCAGGAGCTCGTCGAGCGGATGGACAGCCGTGCCTCGTCGGCGCCGCGCCTGCTCCGCCTCGTCGACGTGCCGACCGGCACGGCCGCAGGCGCCGACTACCTCGTCGGCGGTGAGGTGGCGGGCACGGTGACCTCCGTGCAGGGCACCCGCGCGCTCGTCCTGGTCAAGCGCTCGTTCGTCGACCGCTGACGGTCGCGCTCACGGCTCGAGCCGGTGGCGGAGCTCGACGACGCGCGGGTCGGTGCGCACGGCGTCGAGCTCAGGGGCCCGGTCGATGGTGATCGCTGCGCCGTCCGGATCGGTGCCGACGTCGACCGCTGCGGTGAGCCACCCGACGCAGGTCTCGCGGTCGTCGAGCGCTCCGGCGGCTCGGGCCACCAGGAGCGCCGAGGTCGTGGTCGGCGAGCGGTGGTGGCTGTTGGCAGCGTAGTGAGCGGCCTCCGCGAAGCGTCCGAGCCGCATCAGCACCATGGCCAAGGCGTGCTCGCTGTGCGCACGTCCGGTCGGAAAGGGCTGGGGGAGCAGATCGACCAAGGCGGCGAGGCGTTCGGGAGGCGCAGTGTCCGGCGGCCACCAGTCGGGCCGGTCGGTTGCGGCGAAGTCGGCCACGAGCAGGTCGCGTGCGACCGTGGGCTGGCCCTGCGCGAGCTGCTGCCACGCCCGGAACCACGGTGAGGGCAGCACCCCGTCGGGCACCCGCGTCACGTCGCCGGTCTCCCAGGCGTGTGCCTCGGCGAGGGCCGCCGGCGAACGGCTCCGGCCCGGCTCGGCACGGCCGGCGAAGAGCATCTGCAACTGGAACAGCAGCGGCAGGATCACGAAGTAGCCGAACCCAGCGAGGTTCGGGTTGGTGAAGAACCAGATCCCGGCCGCCCCGGTGAGGGCGATGCTGAACCACAGCATGATCGTCCGCGAGCGGCCGGGGACGACCTTGTCGAGCGCCGCCTGCACGACATGACCCCCGTCGAGTGGCAGCACCGGAACGAGGTTGAGCAGGCCCATCACCGGCCCGGTCCACCAGATGGCGAGCGCAGCTGCGCTCGAGGTGTAGGAATCCCGGTCGAGCGGGTCGATGCCCATGGCGGCGAGCACCGCGAGGCTGACCCCGATCTGGACCGCTGGGCCGGCCAGGGAGATGCCGGCCCGCTCCCAGGGTCGCAACGGCCGGACGGGGACGAACGAGGCGTACCCCGCCAGGAAGTCGAGGGCGATCTCGGCCCTGGCGCCGGTCGCCCGGGCCGCGAACGCATGGCCGAGCTCGTGGAGCAGGGTCAGCACGGCCGCCGAGCCGGCGATCCACACGCCGAGCTCGACGCCGTTCAGCAGCACGACGAGGCCGATGAAGACGAGGAAGCCGGCGCGCACGTGGATCGGGAAGCCGAACAGTCGGAACAGCGGCGCGCCAGCCATGACCACCCCGACTCTACGGCCAGAGGAAGCCGCGCGGAGGGCCGTCAGCCTCCTAGACTCGTCCGACGTGCCGTACGTCTACGCCTTCGATCACAAGCATCGCCGTCCTCCCATGGAGTACAAGGACCTCCTCGGTGGGAAGGGGGCCAACCTCGCCGAGATGACCAGCGTGCTGAAGTTGCCCGTGCCGCCCGGGTTCACCATCTCGACGGACGCCTGCCGCGCCTACATGCACGGCGGTTGGCCGGCGGGGCTCGACGCCGAGATCGAGGCACAGGTCGCGGCGCTCGAGAAGAAGATGGGCCGCCGCCTCGGCGATGCCGCGGACCCGCTGCTCGTGTCGGTGCGCTCGGGCGCCAAGTTCTCGATGCCCGGCATGATGGACACCGTCCTCAACCTCGGCCTCAACGACGAGAGCGTCAAGGGCCTCGCTGCGGTGACGAGCGACGAGCGCTTCGCCTACGACAGCTACCGCCGGTTCATCTCGATGTACGGCCGCATCGTGCTCGGCATCGATGGCGCGCTCTTCGAGCACCCGCTCGAGCACGCCAAGCACACGGCGAAGGTCAAGACCGATGCCGAGCTGTCGGCCAAGGTGCTGAAGGACCTCTGCAAGCAGTACCAGGCCGTGGTCAAGAAGGCCACCAAGAAGCCATTCCCGCAGTCCCCGGTGGCCCAGCTGCGTGGCGCGATCGAGGCCGTGTTCAAGAGCTGGAACGGCCCGCGGGCCATCGCCTACCGAGTGCGCGAGAAGATCAGCCACGAGCTCGGCACGGCGGTCAACGTGCAAGCCATGGTGTTCGGCAACCGCGACAGCAACAGCGGCACCGGTGTCGGCTTCACCCGCAACGCGGCCACGGGTGAGAACCGGCCGTACGGCGACTTCCTGGTCAACGCCCAGGGTGAGGACGTGGTGGCGGGCATCCGCAACACCGAGGATCTCGACGCGATGGCCAAGCACTTCCCGGTCATCCACCGCGAATTGCTCGACATCTTCGCCCGCCTCGAGCGCCACTACCGCGACATGTGCGACACGGAGTTCACCATCGAGCAGGGCAAGCTCTGGATGCTGCAGACCCGCGTGGGCAAGCGCACGGGCGCCGCGGCGCGCCGCATGGCTGTCGACATGACCAAGGGCACCGGCAAGGGCGCCTCGCGCTGGTCGATCAGCAAGTCCGAGGCGCTCATGCGCGTCACCGCCGAGCATCTCGACCAGGTGCTCCACCCACAGTTCGCCGGCAAGGGCAAGGTGCTGGCCAAGGGCCTCGCCGCATCGCCCGGCGCGGCCGTGGGTCGTGTCTACTTCACCGCTGACGACGCCGTCGACGCCGACGACCGCGGCGAGAAGGTGATCCTGGTCCGCAACGAGACCAGCCCCGAGGACGTCCACGGGATGATGGTCAGCCAGGGCATCCTCACCGCCCGCGGCGGTCTGGTGAGCCACGCCGCCGTCGTGGCGCGTGGTTGGGGCACCCCGGCGATCGTGGGGGCCGAGGCGATCAAGATCGAGGGCAAGCAGTTCGCGGTCGGCGACACCGTGGTGCGTGAAGGGGACGTGATCTCGATCGACGGCACCACCGGTGAGGTCGTCCTCGGCGAGATGAAGTTGCAGGCGGCCGAGCCGCCGCCCGAGTTCTCCGTGATCCTCGGTTGGGCCGATCAGGTCCGCAAGGGCAAGCTCGCCGTGCGCGCCAACGCCGACACCGGAGACGACGCGACCCAGGCGCGGACGATGGGCGCCGAGGGCATCGGCCTGTGCCGCACCGAGCACATGTTCCTCGCCCCGGACCGACTTCCGGTGGTGCGCCGCATGATCTTGGCCCACACCCCGGCCGAGGAGGAGGCCGCGCTCGCCGAGCTCGGCAGGGTGCAGCAGATCGATTTCGAGGAGATCCTCGAGGCGATGGACGGCCTGCCGGTGACGGTCCGCCTGCTCGATCCGCCGCTGCACGAGTTCCTGCCGTCGGTCGAGGAGTTGCGCGTCAAGCAGGCCACCAGCGGCCTCAGCAAGGCCGAGTCGGCCGAGCTGAAGGCGGCCGAGGAGTGGGCCGAGCACAACCCGATGATCGGCACCCGCGGTGTGCGCCTCGGCGTCATCAAGCCAGGCCTCTACGGCATGCAGGTGCGCGCCCTCATGGCGGCAGCTGCGGCGCTGCGCAAGAAGGGCAAGAACCCCATCGTCGAGGTGATGATCCCGCTCACGGTCAACCGTGAGGAGCTCGAGCTCGCCCGCGGGTGGGTGCAGGCCGAGATCGACGCAGCGACCAAGAAGTTGAAGAACAAGCCCCACGTCACGATCGGCACGATGATCGAGACGCCGCGTGCAGCAGTGCGAGCCGACGAGATCGCCGAGGCGGCGGACTTCTTCTCCTTCGGCACCAACGACCTCACCCAGCTCACCTTCGGCTTCAGCCGTGACGACGTCGAGAGCCGGATGATGCCTGCCTACCTCGAGCAGGGGCTGCTGAAGCGCAACCCCTTTGAGACCATCGACCAGGACGGCGTGGGCGCGCTGGTGAAGCTCGCCGCCACGCAGGGTCGCGCGGTCAAGAAGAAGCTCAAGCTCGGTGTGTGTGGAGAGCACGGCGGCGACCCGGAGAGCATCCAGCTGTTCTACGACGCCGGGCTCGACTACGTGAGCTGCAGCCCGTTCCGCGTGCCGATCGCGCGGCTCGCTGCAGCGCAGGCGATCATCAGCCGAGCCGGCGGCTCGAAGACCGAGACCAAGTAGCACGTCGCGGCTGCCACGGGGTTCGCCCGGGAAGGGTCGCGCGCCCTGCGGGTAACCTCGGTCCATGGCGATCGTCGACGAAGACCTCGAGCGGCTCCGGGCCGCCGTGTCGATCGTCGACGTGGTTCAGCAGTACATGGCGCTGCGCCGAGTCGGGCGCAACTGGGTGGGCCTGTGCCCGTTCCACGGCGAGCGCACGCCGTCGTTCAACGTGCGTGAGGAGACCGGCCGGTACCGCTGCTTCGGGTGCGGCGCGGCTGGTGACGTCTTCAACTTCGTCCAGCAGATCGAGCACCTCGACTTCGGTGCCGCAGCCGAGCACCTCGCCGGCAAGGCCGGCATCCAGCTGCGCTACACCACGGGCGGCGAGGGACGTGACCGTCAGCGCCGTCGCCAACTCGTCGAGGTCATGGCCAAGGCGGTCGACTGGTACCACGAGCGCCTGCTGCACGCACCCGACGCACGGGCAGCGCGCGACTACCTGCGCTCGCGCGGCCTGTCCGGTGATGTGGCCCGCACCTTCAAGCTCGGGTGGGCGCCGGACGCCTGGGACGAACTGAGCCGGGGCCTCGGCGTGTCGCCGGAGATGCTGCGCGACACAGGCCTTGCGTTCGTGAACAAGGCCGGGCGCATGCAGGACGCGTTCCGGGCCCGGGTGATGTTCCCGATCTTCACCGAGAACGGTGAGGCTGCGGCCTTCGGAGGTCGGATCCTGCCTGGCTCGACGGACCCGGCGAAGTACAAGAACTCCTCCGAGACACCGATCTACGCCAAGTCGCGCACGCTCTACGGGCTGCACTGGGCCAAGGCCGACATCGTGGCCAGCGACCAGGTCATCGTGTGCGAGGGCTACACCGACGTCATCGGGTTCCATCGTGCAGGCATCAAGCGTGCCGTGGCCACGTGCGGCACAGCGCTCACCGAGGAGCACGTGCGGCTGATGAAGCGCTATGCGAGCAACGTCGTGCTCGCATTCGACGCCGACAGCGCGGGTCAGGGCGCTGCAGCCAAGTTCTACGAGTGGGAGCAGAAGTACCAGTTGCGGGTCTTCGTGGCGCGCTTCCCGAAGGGTTCCGACCCGGGGGAGCTGAGCCAGTCGAACCCCGACGCGCTGCGCGACGCGGTCGACAAGGCGCTGCCGTTCCTCAAGTTCCGCCTCGACCGCGTCCTCGCCGCCCGTCCGCTGCGATCGAACGAGGACCGCGTCGGCGCGGCGCGTGAGGCGATGTCGGTCGTGAACGAGCACCCCGACCTCGACATCCGCAAGCTCTACGCCATCGAGGTGGCGGGTCACGTGGGCTTGCCCGAAGCCGACGTCGTCAAGGCTGCGGTCACCCGCTCCGCCAAGCCGGAGATCCGCGTCACCCGGCCGCGTCGGGTGGGCACTTCGGAGAACGCCGAGTTCGTCGGTGTCGCCTTGCTGCTGCAGCGCTGGAACGAGATCGCAGACTGGTTGATCGAGGAGCTCTTCGCCGACGATGCTGTTCGGCGCGCCTTCCTCGCGCTGGCCGAGACCGACGGCAGCATCGACGCCGCGCTCACCGCGGCCGACCCGGAGGCGCGCGAGGTCCTCGAACGCGCCGCGGTGGCCGACGTCGATGCGGTGCCGTTCGTCGAGGCGTGCAACCTCATCGGCGCCGCCGTGCGTCGAGAGCTGCGCCGCCCTGTCGATCTAGCCGACACCGCAGCGGTCCACGCCCACCGCGACGCCAAGCTCGACCTCGAGCTCCTCGACGACGCGGAGGCCGCTCCAGAGGCCGCGAGCCGCTTGCTAGGGTGGCTCGCAGGACGGAGCGAGGAGCGCGTGTGAGCGACGCCGAGGCGCGGATCTCCGGTGGGGAGCCCCCGTTCACCGGGGTGGACGTGAGCGAATGGCACGCCATGATCGACCGCGGTCGCACCGACGGAGTCCTCCACGCCGACGACATCTCGCACGTGTTGCGCCGGGTCGAGCTCTCGCCCGAGGTGCTCGAGCAGGTCCAAGTCGACCTGGCCGCACGCGGCATCCGGATCGACCATTCGATCGACGCCGAGACCGACCACGCGCTCGAGGAGGCGGCCACGCGTTCGTCCGTCGAGGACGATGCCGATGCCCTCGCCGAGGCCCAAGGGGTGCTGGCCCGGCGTCGCCGCCGTCGCGCTGCCCGGGCCAATGAACGCGCGGACGCGGTGGTGAGCTCTGCCGATCCGGTGCGCATGTACCTGAAGGAGATCGGTCGAGTCGAGCTGTTGAGCACCTCTGACGAACGACAACTCGCCCAAGCCGTGGACGAGGGCAACAAGGCGGCGCTCGGGCTCGAGCGCGACGACCTCGAGCCATCCGAGCGCGCCCACCTCCTCGCCGCGGTCGAGGCCGGCCAACAGGCCAAGAGCGAGCTGATCCAAGCCAACCTGCGTCTCGTGGTCAGCATCGCCAAGCGGTACACGATGCGCGGCATGCAGTTCCTCGACCTCATCCAGGAGGGGAACCTCGGGTTGATGCGCGCGGTCGACAAGTTCGACCACACCAAGGGCTTCAAGTTCTCCACGTACGCGACGTGGTGGATCCGTCAGGCGATCACGCGGGCCATCGCCGACCAGGCGCGCACCATCCGGATCCCGGTGCACATGGTCGAGACGATGAACCGGGTGCTGCGCACCCAGCGCCAGATGCACCAGGACCTCGAGCGCGAGCCGACGCTCGACGAATTGAGCGAGCGTGTCGGCCTGCCGCCGGACAGGGTCCGTGAGCTGCTGCGCATCTCCCAGGATCCGCTGTCGCTCGACTCGCCCCTGGGGGACGGCGACGACTCGAGCCTCGGTGACTTCATCGAGGATGCCGGCACCGACTCGCCACTCGACAGCGCGACGCGGACGATGCTCGTCGAGGCTGTCGAGAAGGCGCTGGGGGAGCTCCCGCCGCGTGAGCAGGAGATCGTCCGGATGCGCTTCGGCCTCGACGGGGAGCAGCCGCGCACACTCGACGAGGTCGGTCGGGCCTTCAGCGTCACGCGCGAGCGCGTCCGCCAGATCGAGGCGAAGACCCTCGCCAAGCTGCGCCACCCGATGCGCGGCTCGCAGCTCAAGGAGTTCCTCGACGGGGAGTGATCGCTGGGGTGGACGCACGAAGATCGTGCGACAGCCGTCGTCGGCCGCTAGATTTATCGGGCCTTCCGAGGTAGCTCAGTTGGCAGAGCAGCTGACTGTTAATCAGCGGGTCGCAGGTTCGAGCCCTGCCCTCGGAGCACAGCGAACGGCCCGCCAGTGGCGGGCCGTTCCGTTTGGGGCGGTAGCTCAGTGGTCAGAGCAGGGGACTCATAATCCCTGGGTCGTGGGTT